>CALZHT010000062.1 GCA_945787445.1 uncultured Desulfobulbaceae bacterium | reverse complement strand
TGTGGAGCCTAAACGGGCGGTTACCCAGGTGATCCGCAAACTCAACGAAGTAGAATTGCCTGCTTTGCGGGCTGATTATCCCGGCTTGACCTGGAGCTTTGAAGGCAGCGACGCCGAAATGCGCCGGGCCACCAACAAACTCTGGGTGGGCTACGGATTTGCCCTATTCGCCATCTACGCCCTGCTGGCCATCGCCTTCCGCAGCTACCTGCAACCCTTGATCGTGCTCAGCGCCATTCCTTTTGGGATCATTGGAGCGGTGATCGGGCACATCCTGCTGGGCTACGATATATCGTTGATCAGTTAGCGGTGATAGGGCACATCCTGCTGGGCTACGATATCTCGCTGATCAGTTTGATGGGTGTGATCGCCCTCTCCGGGGTGGTGGTGAACGACTCCCTGATCATGGTCCACTTCGCCAACAAAAAACGCAAAGATACCAGCGCCTATGATGCTATCAATCAGGCCTGCCTGCGCCGTTTTCGTCCCATTTTCCTGACCACCGCCACCACCTTTGGCGGCCTGACCCCCATCATCCTCGAAACCTCCCTCCAAGCACAATACCTAATCCCTATGGCCATTTCGCTGGGCTTCGGCATTGTTTTCTCCACCGCAATTATCCTGGTGCTGGTTCCCGCGCTATATTTGATCCTGGAGGATATTAAAGGAGTATTTCGAGGCTCGAGGTATTAGTCATTTCAGGTGAGATGGGGACGTACATGTTTATTGACTTAAGATGATTTAGGGTCAAGTTTTGAAATGAGTATTTGTATTTGGTGTCAGGCTTGACAAATGGGTATTATATCATCAACTCATTAAATTTATTTAACTTTTCAGCTAAGAGGGGCCAGGGGGTCAAGTCCGCTCTTGGCTTTTGTGATAGGTGGAAATGTTAAACTTGCCCCCAACATACACAGATTTATCTCCCCCATTTTAGAGACGTGCAACAGAGTGGCATAGCGAAAGAGATTGTTGCGCCAGCCATTGATCCCGCCGCACCTTGACAATACCCTGCTTCCTGCCAATATTCTCCTTTATAAGTATTGCAAATCAAATATGGAGGATTTCATGAATATCACCATTAAAGAAAAAGCAGAGGCGATGCTGAACAACAAGCTGGAAGCGGGTCAGTTCGTGCGGGTCGGAGTGGCGGAAGGAGGGTGTGCCGGTCTGACCTACAGTGCTGAAATCGCCCATGAAATGAAGGTCGACGAGCGTGTGGTTCACACGGCTGGGGAGATCAGGGTGGTGACGGATGAAAAGAGTTCAAAATTCCTGGATGGTCTGGTTATCGACTTTTCAGACGACCTGATCAACGGCGGCTTGCAGTTCACGAATTCCAACACAAAAACAACCTGCAATTGCGGCCTGAGCTTCAACCTGGTCAGTTTCCCCAAGATCGAAGGCATTAAGTGCAATAACTGAAAAAACAAGGAGGAGAGGGCACAACGGAGTTAACTTAATACGTTAAATTTGTTTTGCGTATTTCTCACCACGCTAAATTGTTTGGGAGACCTCCGGACGGGAGATACTCAGAAATCGCGCAGGTTCATTTCCATTAATTCCAAGTTTATAATGATCCGGAAGCATATCAAACCCTTGGCTATTGATATAGTATTCCCCCAGTCTCTTTTCCTCAGGTCTCTTTGATCTATTGACAACATCCGCACACTTCACTTGCACGTATCAAGCACGTGCCGGCCGGGAGTTTCTCCATGGCCATGCTCTAAGTTTAAGATTTGCAAACCCTTTATTCGTAGGCGATCACCGTTTTTAACCCTGCCGCCGCGAACAACCTTTGCAAACAGACCCTCTTTGGGCATGATGCAGTCCCCGGTAGCCTTTTTGATGGCGCAGCCGTCGTTATGGCATTTTTTGCCGATCTGGGTGATCTCCAGAATCACGGTATCGCCCACCTGCAGCCGGTCGCCGACCTGAATAGCTGCATGGTCCATACCGCGGGTGATGATATTTTCTGCAAAGGCGCCATTACGCAGGCCGGGCAGTTTTTCTTTCACCCGGTCGATACTCTCGCCGGCCAGGAGCGACACCTGCCGGTGCCACTTGCCTCCATGGGCATCGCCGTCAATCCCCCAATCCGCTTTAAACGTGGCGATATCCACTGCTTTTTTGACTATTCCCTTTTTTCTGCTAATGCAAATTGCCTCTATTGTGGCCATATTACATCCTCCATGGAAAAAGATAGACATCCTGCCAGCTCCCCTCAGGAAGAACCTGTCCGGGCTCCACTATAATGAATCCATCGGCCTGGGCAATGGAGCCGAGCATATGCGAACCCTGTTTTTTTAAAACTTCAGCATTGATAAAACCGCTCTTTTCCTTTCTTACAGCGATACGCATAAAATTGGTCCGGCTCCCTTTGTTCTTGACTGAGTGGGCAAACCGGGCCTTGGTCGTACGCCAGGAAAACTCCCTCCCCTGCAGGCCGCGGAGGAGGGGCTGGATATAATACATGAAACACATAAAACCGGAGACCGGATTACCCGGCAGGCCAAAAAGCAGGCAGTCATCCCGCCGTGCAAAGAACAGCGGTTTGCCCGGCTTCTGTCTGACCCGCCAGAACAATTCGATAAAACCACATTCCAGGGCAGCCTCTTTAACATGATCATGCTCACCCACCGAGACGCCGCCCGTGACGAGGACTATCCCAGCTTTATGCATTGATTTCTTGATTGCTGTTACCGTGTCTCCAAGGTCATCCCCGGTGTAATGTCTGGCAATAACCTCTCCACCGGCCTGGCGGACGGCGGCGGTGAGCATAATGGAGTTGGAATCCCGGATCTGATGCGGAGCAACCGGTTCACCGGGAACGGCCAGTTCCGTGCCGGTGACCACCAGTGAAACATGAGGCGGGTAATAGACAGCCACTTCGATAATGCCGACCGAAGTCAAAAGCCCTAACTGAGGGGCCTGCAAGGCTGTTCCCCGAGGCAATAACAACTCGCCGGCGGCAAACTCTTCGCCAATCCTGCGGATATCCTGCCCTTTTTTTCGGGCCTGCAATACAGTCACCCGGCTCTCTTCGGTTTGCGTATCTTCCACCCGGACAACCGTATCCGCACCCTTGGGAAGCATGGCGCCGGTGCTGATTCTGATTGCCTGGCCGGACCGGCAGGTACCTGAAAAGGGAATTCCGGCCTGGCTTTCACCGGCAATCGTAAGTGTAATCGGCCTATCTCCGGCAACAGTCTCTACATCCTCCCAGCGTACTGCAAAACCGTCCATGGCGCTGTTGGTATAGCGGGGTGACGGCTCCGGCGCATGAATATCAACGGCAAGACGTCTTCCGAGTGCATCAAGCAGGGGCATGGTGGTAACGAGAGATGGTGGGTGGTTGTCCCTGATAATCTGCAGCGCTTCGGATATTTCAATCATGTCTTGTTTTCTGTTTGCGCTTACCGGTCTTTCGGCTCTGTTTCCCATGCCCGCCCACGGCTGGTTATCCCTGATAATCTGAAGTGCTTCCTGTATTTCAATCATGTTGTGTTCCCTCTTTGTTCTTGCCGGACTTCCGGTCTTGTTTTCGATGTCCGGCGGCGGCCATCATGGGAAAGGCGTGCAGTACACCGGGGAAAATGGCTTCCAGGCTTTCCTGCGCCCCTCTGGAGCTGCCGGGCAGGTTAACAATCAGATTTTTTCCCCGCACTCCAACCAACTCACGGGACAGCATGGCATATGGGGTGCGTTCCTTACCGTGTCGTCGGATAGCTTCGGCAATGCCGGGCACTTCGCGGTCTATGACCTTTATAGTCGCCTCCGGTGTCAAATCTTTGGGTCCCAGGCCGGTGCCGCCGGTGGTAAAAATAAGCTTGACACCTTCTTCGTCAACCAGCTTTCTGAGACGAGCTGCTATGCGCTCCTCATCATCCGGCAGCACTTCATACACCTTGACTGTAACCGGCTGATTCTCGAGAAAAGCCTGGATAATTTTTCCAGACTTATCCTTGCGCTTGCCGGCAAAGGTGGAGTCGGAAATTACCAGCACCGCGGCCGGCAACTTTTTTTTAAAGCGGTCTTTAAAATCGTTTTTACCGCCTTTTTTCTTCACCACCCGGACATTGTCGAAAAAAAGCGAGTCATCCAGGGGCTTAAGCATGTCATAGGCGTTCAGGAGGGCGGCGGAGACCGCGCTGATCGCCTCCATTTCCACACCGGTCTTCCACACGGACCGCACTTCAGCCTGCACCCGGATTACCTCCTCTTCAACGGTTAAGGACACCTCCACCCAGTCAAGAGGAATGGGATGGCAGAAGACAATCCAGTCAGCACACCGTTTGGCGGCCGTGATCCCGGCGGCACGGGCCACCTCAACCACGTCGCCTTTGGGTACGGTCTTCTCCGATACACGACTTAAGGTTTCGGATTTCCCATGCAGAAAACCTTCGGCTCTGGCATAGCGCAATGTGTTGAATTTCGTACTGACATCAATCATGAAAATCTCCTAAATGTTGAGTAATCCCATTTTTCTAAGCATGAAACAGATAGCGACCAGTAAAATTGTGCCAAGCATTTTCTGCATTCGCATAGGGGAGAACCTGGCTGCTCCCATATAAGACCCCAGGAGGCCGCCGCCAAGTACTGCTACTATCAGAGGCACGTACGGAAGGAGATCCACCGGGTTGTACTGCAACCGGGCAACCATGCCTGAAACCGAGTTAACCCAGATAAAGAAGGCGCCGCAGGCGGCAGCTTCCTTGGGGCTTCCCAAGCCGAGCAGGATGACGAGCGGCACCAGGTATATTCCGCCGCCAATGCCGACAATACCGGCAACCAGACCGAGAACAGCTCCGGCAACAAGGGAAACAAAGATCTTCCCCCGGTCGCCGAGAGGCAGCTGTTTTACCGGATTTGGGAAATAAATTCTAGCTGCGGAAAGCAGAAGTGAAATCAGAAGAAGCCAGAGAAAATACTCTTTCGGAAGCCTCAGAGCACCCCCCACATAGGCCATGGGGATTGAAGCAGCCAGAAAAGGGGCAATGAGCCGGAGCCTGGCGTGATCATGCCGGAGAAAAGTAAGGCTACCTATGGAGGACACAATAATATTTAAAGTCAGAGATACCATGGGAATAACCTGCATCCCGGCGCCGGCAGCAGCAAGCAGCGCGGTATATGAAGAACCGCCGCCCAGGCCGACCGAAGAATAAAGAAAAGCGACCAGGAAAAAAATCGCTGCCAACAGTGCAGGAGAAATCATCAGGTCGTCCATTTACTTTTACCTCAAACGGAAATGACTGATCAAAAACTACAACCTATTGCAAGGGGTCACAGGGGCCTCATCTTCTTTGTCATCGGCCTGTTCACTAGCACTAGTACGGCTCACACACCTCTTTCGCGGATATGAGGCCCCTGTGACCCTTTACATTGTTAACCGCCTATGGCGGCCATAGAATGCTTCTCATGGCTCAGGGCCTCGGCCTCGGCTGCAAAACCGTTGGCCGCTCGCTTAAACACAGTTTTCCGGACAGCCGCCCTCATTTCTGCATCGCCGGCCCGGTTTCGCAGCATTGCTTTCAAATCCAGCCGGCCGTTATCATAGAGACAGGTCTTCAGCATTCCCTGCACCGTTATCCGAACCTTGTCGCAGGTTTGACAGAAGCGCCGGGAATAGCCGTTAATAAACCCTATCTCTCCTTTGAATCCAGGGACCTGGTATCGTATTGCCGTACCAGAAGCGCCGCGGGATTCAAGACCGGGGAAACTTTTTCGAATTATTTTTTCAGCATGCCTTGCGGTCATGGCACCAACCGACACTCTGTTTAAGCCGTTGAAAGGCATCTGTTCAATAAAGCGAACGATGACCGGATATCTTTTTGTTATGGCGGCAAGAGCAATTATTTCAGAGGTCTTGATTGAATCGTAGAGGACCGTATTTATTTTCAGCGGGATTCCAAGATCAAGGGCCTTGACAAAGGTCTGCCAGGCACGGTCAAAATAGTTGCGCCTGGTTATCTGCCGGAAACGCTTCGGATCCAGGCTGTCCAAGCTCATGTTCAGACCACTGATGCCAAGTTCAGCGAGGGCTTCCAGATGTTCAGCCATTGCCACGCCGTTGGTGGTCAGATATATCCGGATACTTTCCTGCTGCTGCTTAATCGAACAGATAAAATCCAGCAGTCCTTTGCGAACAAAAGGCTCGCCGCCGGTCAAACGCAGTTTGCGGATGCCGAGATCGGTAAAAATACTGATCAACCGGGCCATTTCCTCGTAACGCAGTATCTCATCATGGGGGACAAAAGGAATACCTTTCGCCGGCATGCAATAACGGCAGCGCAGGTTACAGCGGTCGGTTACCGCCAGCCTCAGATAGGTGATCCGCCGGCCGTGGCTGTCAATCAGGTTGTCGACGTGCGGAAAAGGGAGGATGGGTCGAAAAACTTCTTGCGGTTCTCTCATTTCGAACTCCTTTCCAAGCTAGGGGAGGCAGAACCGTTTCCAGTACTACCCTGTCGGCCGCAGACCTTATCAGTAAACGCATAGGGGGGAAAACCTTGGTTTTGGATACTCAAATCCTGTGATCAGTTACCCCATTCTCTATCGGTTTTGACGTAGGCCTTTTGGCTCGGAGTTTGTTAATTAACTAAATAAACAATTATTATTATCGTAACAGCTATTCCGATGGCTTTGAGTCGGGCGTGGATGACTCATCTACCTCCTTTAATCCTTTTTTAAACGAGCTTATGCCCTTGCCAAGGCCGGAGCCAATCTCCGGCAGTTTGCTGCCGCCGAAAATCAGAAAAGCGATGGCCATGATAATCAACAATTCAGGTGTTCCCAGGCCGAACATTGTCGTGTTCTCCTTTTTTCTTGGTTTGCAGTTTAGCTTGTTGTTAAAAGCCTTGTACACTGCATAGGGTATTAAACAGAATGTCTCGGTGCTTTTGCCTATTTCTGACCAGTTTCTCCCGATTCTTCATGAAAGGACTTCCCTGACGGGAGAAGCCGCTTCATCTCCTGATAATGAAAAGATTTCTGATGGACTTTTCCCCAGGACATCGCTGGAATTTCCTCGTGGCATACTATACAGACGCCAGTCTGTTCCACGCGGTCCCGCATTTCCTTGGGCAGCGGCCCAGACAGGGGCCAGTGATGACCAACGGTTTGCAACTGTTTGTCTTCTCTGGTCACAACCTGGTCAAGATCCATGGGAAGCTCCGGAATCGGAGGAATCTGAAGCCGGGCATTTCTGCTGACAATTTCTCCTTGCGCTGTGGCAAGATCAACAAAAACACCCTGGACGTATGCCTTCATGTACCGTCCATCATGGGTCCCATACCCCAATGCCTTGGTGCTGCCATGGCATGACATGCAGGTGCGGGCTTCGCGGGCAATAGTATGCGGTACCGCCGGAGCCATGTCTATGCCGCGCTGTCCTTTGTCGTCGCTGTTTTCAACCTGGGGCGCGGTGCGCCAGATTTTATTCTGGATCAGGGTTTTTCCATCCGGTCCGATAACGGTGGTGATCTGCTGGCAGCCTGGAATTATCGGGCTTACCCGGCCTTCGCCATTAATCCCGAGGACAGGATTTTCCCAGCGCAGATAGCCGCGGGATTCAGAGGCTTTACCCGGCCCTTTGACAACACTGCCATCTCGCCGGGACTCGGCGGTATGGCCGTCCGGGAAGTTTGTGTTGCCCGAAGCAATCCAGTCTGTTGATGTTTTGCCGCCCGAGTAATCCACCTTGACATGGCAGCCATAACATTGTGGCGCCCATGCCGAATGGCAGGCATAGCACTCAAGTGACTCGATATGCTTTTCGACCTTAACCATGGCGGCAATGGCCTTTTCAGGGGTTTGCCAATGATCATTAAGGCGAATTGATTTAAGGGTCGGGACTTCATAGTCCAGGCCGCTGGCGGAATGTACAATAACCTCATCGCCGGCCCGGACAACGTTGCCGAACGGGTTGCCGCGGGCAGTCAGCAGGTAGCCGTTCCGTGGCGGATAGGTCGTGTTGAATTGCCGGTGCATGTCCAGAGGAGACTCGGCCACGCCGCGAGGATTATCCATATCCAACTCCAGGCCGAACTCATCACCCCAGCCCAGGGGGAGTTCCCACGGATATTTTGTAACTGTCCCATGGCAATCCGTGCACTCAATTTCGATATTTGCCAGCAGGGCGCCGGTTATGTTCCCATTCCCATGCATTTCCAGGGAAGTATGACAATCCTGGCAAAGAAGTCCTCCTTTCGGGTTTCCGTTTCGGCTACTAAGCTGATGATGGACGTCATCCTTTATATAGAGATAGTTCTTGGTGTGTAGTTTGGGCATCTTTTCCCCGGTTTCAGTGTACGGCGTGCCATACGGAAATTCCATGAGACCCTGAAAAGAGACCCCTATCCGTTTGCCCCGGTTATGACAGGTAGCACATGTTTCATGGGGAATTCCTGAATAGATTTTTTTATTGGCCACAACTTTCGCCTCCCGCGAGGCCTGAATGGTGTGAACCAAGGGGTGCCCCTTTTTGTCCTGCGGAATGGAGGGATCCCCACCCTCATAAAAGCCCTCATTGCTGTATGGAAGATGGCAGGCCGCACAACCCATTCCCCGCATGTCGCCCCGCTTGTCCCTGCCACGCACTCCGACATGGCAGCGTTGGCATTCGGACCGAATATAGGTGTACACCGCCTGTTCCGGATGGTCCGTAAGGGTTTTCATGTCCACCTCCGGCAATCTCTTCAGCTCAACAGGGAAATTATGCGGAATTTTTTTCATCAGCTGCTGTATATATTTCTTGTATCTTGCGTTGCCGAAAACAGGGATCGGCCCGTCCGGATCATCGATATTGTAATTGCCATATTTTTTTTCGTAACCGGTACTTGCCGGGCCCCATCCCCAGAGCGCCCCCTGGATTTTTCCGGCCTCGGTCTGCATCAGTGACCGGTTTCCGGCATAGACCCATTTCTCATGGCACTGGCCGCACGTTTTGTCATTCACCCACATGGATGCCGCATGGCGGGTAAACGCCTGTAGTTTGCTACCTGCCGGAGCTCCCTTATGGGCACTTGCCTGGTCTTTTTCCTCTTCGGGATTGCCGCCATGGCAGACGACACAGCCATTGGGATCACCTAATTCTTTCCCCAGCCTGTAAATTGCCTGTGCCATTCCTGAATTATGGGCCCGGATAGGTTCTATCCCAACATGGCATTTGCCATTTGCCAGGCACCCTTTGCCAATGGCCGGGAATCCCTGTGGATCCATTTCCGGAACAGGAAATTCACTGCCGCCAACCAAGGGTGTCCGAACCAGGAAAAGGACGATCCAGATATATAAAAAATTAAATATCCAAAGAATGCCTTGCCGGGCTCCCATAATTCGAATTCTCCTGCTAATGGACCTGCCTTTCCGCTTCAGATGTGCAATTGTTTATCTCTTTATACTCTAAAGTTATAAATTTTTTTGTAACTTCAGCCAAATCGCCATAGAATGAAATTTTTGATTGAGAAATAATTTTATCACAAAATGCCGGAATCCATTTTATGAGGTGGTCACAAATAAATTTCTTCTCCATTTTTTGGCAATAGAGAGCACCTTCCCAATCTTTTTCTTCTATGGCCTGGGCCTCGCGGCTGGCTGCTTCCTTCATGAATTCAAGTTCAACGCTGATATGGTCAGGCATCCCGGAATATTCTTGTTTATATTCAAGACCGGCGGTCTCAATAAACTTTTTGACATCAACTGTTGAACCGCCCCAGTGCATCCCCCAATCTCCATCATCCCTTTTATGATGGATTGACTCGTGGGGAGAAATGTGTTTGTCAGGACCTAAAAAGAGTCTGGCGTATTCAACGGCAAGGTCCTCCAGTAGTTGGTCTTGGTCTTTTTGGGAGAAAATGTCATATTGTACTCCCATTTCAGACAAAACCTCCTTTATGACCGGGCTCTTTATTTGCTGGAGATGTTCAGCGGTGATTTCTTCCCGGAACATTGACGAAAGAAATCCATAAATATTACTTCGCATCCTTGCTCCTTGAGCCTTTTCATCCAATTTTTCTTCGTTCATTTCTGTTACCTCATTATCTGCATAACTGTCCCTCCCCTTATCCCATGAGAGTGAGATGGGAAAGGGGAAGAAACAAGTTTGTATTATGAAGAGATCAAGCCTTGGTAACAGTAACCACGGTATCCATCCAGCGTTGTTGACCGTTAAGCGGATCGGGAGCGTTGGCAATAATATGGTTTGGATGTACGCCATACTCCGACCACCACTTGTTCTTGAGGTCCGGATCATTGTCATGGCCGCCTGGCGATTTGTTCCCGGAGCCATATCTGCCGCTTTCCGAGCGTCCCATGTGATAGGAAATGGCAATAACACCGGGAATGATCTTTTCAGTGACCTTTGCCTTGGTGACAATAGAGCCGATAGGCGATGTCACCCGGATCTTGTCTCCATCGCTGATGCCGCGAGCAGCCGCGGTCTTCGTGTTAATCCAGCCGGGGTTGTCGTGGTACAATTCGGACAGCCACTTGCGGTGGGTGCTCCTGGAATGGATATGGACCGCCACCTTATAGGTCGTCAAAATCAGATCGTCAGGACCCATGGCCTTATGTTCCGGGGCCTTCGTATAGGTCGGCAGCGGGTTTTCACCCTTTCTTTCCAGTAACAGCGAGTAGAGCTCAAAGTAGCCTGATTTGTTGAGTTTGTCCGGTTTGAATCCTTCGTATACCTCGTTGCCGATCTTCTGTCCCACATAATACTTGTAGGAGTTTTTAGTATCGGTGTAATTCGCCCCTTCTTTGGCATGGGCTTTTTTGGCGTTCCAGTAAACACCGGTCTCTTTGTCGTAGACAACGCCGTCCGCCTTGATCGCGGCATCGGCCACCTTATTCATGTATCTCTTGAAGATCGGCTTTTGTTTCGGGTTATGCCAGACGCCTTCCCTTTTCATCATTTCAAAACCGCCGGCCGCGCTAACTGCGGGATCCATGTCATAGGATTTCTGGACGAATTCCTCCATGGAGGAGACTCCTAATGGGATACCCATTCTTTCGGCCACTTCAATAATAACGTCGGCCTGGTTCCTGGCTTCGCCAAGCGGTTTGACCATGGGCTGGCGGATGTACTGTTCGCCGATATTGTTCGGGTCTACCATGTCCTCCCAGTCCCATCTTTCTAGATAGGTAGCGTCCGGGATGATCAGGTCGGCCAGTTTGCTGGACTCATCGTAGACGATGTTCGAACTCAGCAGATAGGGGATCGTCTTCATGATCTCCTCATTTTCGGCAAACTCGCCATTGACATAGACCGGGTTGTAATAAGCCCACCAGTAAACATCAGGTGTCTCACCGGTTTCCTTCATCATCTTGAATACCCAGTGGCTCATATGATGGGACGGGTAGGCAGCGTAACCCGGATGTCCCTTCTTGGGATGGCCGTCGTTAATCTTCATGCCCTTGGGCTTTGGATATTTGGATGTTTTGGGAACCTTGGGATATTTGACCCCACCGCCAACAGCCTTGGTCCTTGATCCCTGGTCGTCGAGATGGCCGGTCAAGGCACAGAGTGTAAAGGCGGCCCGCTCAGCATCATTGCCGTTGTAATGGGCAACGGCCCCTCGGTAGGTAACCAGGCAGGCCGCGGGTTTGGCAGAGGCGAATTCAACAGCCAGTCTCTCAATAGTGGCAGCCGGCACGTCGCTTTCTTTTTCGGCCCAGGCCGGTGTGTTTGATGCAAAGTTTTTCTTGAGGGCGGCAATCTTATCAGCCACTGAGGCGTCGTGGTTCTTGGTGGCCTTGACGAATTTCATGAAGGCCTCGCCTTTACCCTTATACAGCCCCTTGTTCAAGACCACGTTGCACATGGCCATCAGGACAGCGCAGTCACCACCCGGCTTGATAGGTATCCACTCATCTGATTTGGCCGCAGTATTTGACAGTCTTACGTCAAAGGTTACTATCCTGACGCCCCGGTCTACCTTTGCTCGTATCAGTCGGTGAGCCACCGGTATATGATTGGTGTGGGTCTCCAGACAGTTGGAACCGAAATTCATGACAAACCCGGTATTGTCAAAGTCCCAGTTATCAAAATGTCCGCCCCAGACCAATTCATGGGCCGTCCATTTACCGCCCTCACAGATGGAGGTATGGTTACCGACGGTCTTGGTGCCGTAAGCGGATTTAAAGAAACCACCGATGAGCTTGCTGGAACTTGCCTTCATCCTGCCGTAATGGTACATTAATTTTTCGGGGTGGCCCGCATCACGCATCGGTTTTATCTTGCTGACTATTTCATTGATGGCTTCGTCCCAGGAAATTCTCTTCCATTTACCTTCACCGCGTGCGCCAACGCGTTTCATCGGATAGAGAATTCTGTCCGGGAAGTAGACCTCATTGGGTGCGGACTGCCCCTTTGAACACATTTTTCCCTCGGTCCTGATGGACTTGGGATTTGACTCCATTTTCACATGCCGGCCATCTTCAACAAAACCCATGGCCGCGCATCTGGTAACACATGACCAGCAGGCAGTGGGGATTGCTTTTCTTTCTACCCCGGTGGCGGGTGAAAAGTCCTTGCCCCCATATTCCAGCTTGACAGATCCGGCAAGAGCATCAGACTCCGAGAGCTTGCCAGATGCCATCAGGGCGCTGGTGGCTATGCCTAACTTCACAAAGTTTCGGCGTGTTATCTTTACTGACATATCTTGTCCTCCTTGGTTATGTCCTTTAACATTCCCGTCTCTGTCTCCGGGCTTATTCGAACTTGTCTCTGAATTCCTGCTGTTTGTTGTCCTTGTTGATCTTGTATCGTGCCAAGATGTTGTCTGGGTCGATATAAAAGTTGTGAGGATCGGTTTTTTCACCTGGCAGCAGTGTTGTTTTATCTTTGTTTTCCAGCAGTTTGAATTCTTTGGCCAGTTTCGAAACCTCGCTGTCAGGATCGTTCAGGTCACCGAATATCCTTGCCCTGCCCGGACAGGTGTTAACACAGGAGGGCATAAGCCCTTGGTCAACCCGGTGCGCACAGAAGGTGCACTTGTCGATGCCGAGATCCTTTTCCCTGTTCGGCAAGGTCAACTTAACAAAGGGATCAATGCTGCGTACTCCATAGGGACATGCGTCAATACATTTGTAACAACCGATACACAGGGACATGTCATTCAAAATCATACCGTCGGGCCGTTTATAGGTGGCGCCAGTTCGATAGCGCTCCTTGCCGAGCTTCATTCTTTTGCCGGCTTTTGCCTGCGGGCATTTTTCAACGCAGGGCGGCACATCCTTACCCTGCTCCCCGGCGCAATGGTTGCACAGCCGCGGTAAAAAGTGTTTCTCAGTATTCGGGAACTTGCCAAACTCGACGTTCTTGATCACCGCGTTCCATCTTCCCAGCGACACACCAAACTCCGCTTTGCAGGCAATTGTGCAGGCCCGGCAGCCGATACACTTGCGAAGGTCAAGGATCATGGCCCAGCGGGGATTCCTGTTCTCCGCCGCTGCTTTCGCTAAAGCAGGCTTTAGGCTGGCTGTGGCCACCACTGCAGCTACTGTAGCAGCGCCCGTCTTGAGTGCTTCACGACGGGATGCAGTTTCTGTAATACTCATTTCAGCCTCCTTTTTTTAAATTAATGAATACACTCTAATTTCAGGTTTTTTCTTCACACGCACCTCCTTTAGGCACTTGCCTATTCGTTCAATAGATCAATAGCGTCTTCAAAGTTATTCATGGCGTCATCAAGCAGCATTATGGAATATTTCTGATTATGCACTCCACCACCGAACTCAACGAGGTGCATGCTTTCCCGGCCTTTTTCAAGCATGGTTTTTGCTTCAACCAGTTTTTCCATCGGCTTCTTTTCTTCTGCATTCTTTATGGCCTCCTGGGCTTCTTTCTCAATCTCTTTGGCTGTCTTAAGTTCCTCGGCAATCTGATCCATCCATTGCTTTGCCATGCCTTCATGTTTTTCTGTATGGCAGGCGGCACAGGCCTTGCCGCTGCCGTGGGCGACTTTTTCACCTTTAACCGTCCGTTCCTCAAGATGACAGCCAAAGCAGTTGGTTTTGACACTGGTCATGAGCCCGGGTGTTTCTTGAATACCCTTTCTCTCTTCCCCGATAAGCAGGATCTCCTGGTATATATGGTGGTCTGGGTGGCAAGCAGTGCAGGATTCCCTTGCTGAATCCAGGAAATCCTTCTCCTTGTGTTTAATGGGTTGGTGGCAGTTGAAACAGGCGGCAGCTTGTTTAGCGACGTGTTCCTGATGCATCAGCTTTTTGTTTACCACCTCCTTCATAATCGTCTCTTCGTTGTCATGGCAGCTGAGACATTTTTCACTGCTTATTTCACCTTTGCCCTGTAAAAGCTGGAGATGACAGCTCTGGCATCCTACTTTGGCCTCTTCCATGGATTTATGGGTGACGGGTTTCTCATCAGGTTTTGCTTCTTTTTTCTGGGTTTGCAGAGGCTTGGTAGGGATTTCATGGCAGAGTGCGCACTTGGCGCGTTCCGCATTGAATTCAGTGTTTTTGAAATGACAGAGAAAACATTTTTCCTTAGTGACCTCGAAATGTTTTTTTTCGCTCTCACGCTGATGGCAGGTGGTACAGTGAAGTTCATGCCCTTCTACCCATTTCTTCTTGTCAAAATGTTTGTCATGGGTAAATTGGACAATGCCTTTTGTCTTGTCAGCTCTTTCGTATTGGGCATAGTCGATTTTCTTTGTCCAGTATTCCCCCTCTTTACCTATGCCGGTTGAAGGGTGGCAACGCGAACTTGTACAGCTTAAGTCATCAATTCTTGGCTTTGTTCTGAGAACAGGCTCATCCATATTTTGAATTGTTACCAGTCTGGATAGGACTTCCAGCTCATTACGCATAAAGTCCCATTCGCTTTTCTTGCCAGCATACCTTTCATCTCTTGGAATTTTTTTATGCTGTGGAATGCTGTAACTCATCCGCTCAGGCGGGTAATGGCACTCGACACAGCCGACGTTTTTATGCTTGCCGGCCTTCCAGGATGTATGGGCCTTTTTCATCACTTTCGGGTAGGTTAAAATATGGCAATATCCACAGAAGAATTGGGACGTGCCGGTTTGAACAGACATCCTTGAATCCCCCTCGGCGGCTTTTCCCTCCGATGGCATATAGGCTGAAGAGAGAAGTACAGCAACAATGCTAAGCGTTATAAGGACATCCTTTCCCATGGCCTCCACATCCCTTTCGTTTGTATGGATTTATTTGCAATAATTCCAAAAAGATCTCCCCATAAAAACCATTTTTCAAGAGTCTTGCCCCGTTGGAGCTGTCGAAATTTGTCTTTAAACAATGGCCTAAGATCATTCGAGAGAGCACCGTCAATGATCTCATGCATTGAGGTGTTACATGGAATTTTACCGATTCCGTAATTGGTCATGAGATTATGCGGCCCTCTTTGACGTCTTTCATTAAATGCCAGAAGCGAGGGGTTTTTGACAGAAAACACTGCAAAATCGGACATGAGAGCACCGGCAAGTTCTATTTCAGCTTTTCATCGGGTTCGGGGACCGTTGGTCTGATATGGGCTGAAAACGGTTTTGGCATATCCTGTTTTTTCGCTGCCTCCATAAATTCAATAAGACCTCCAAGCTCGGTATCCTTGTGATGATGGCAGGCACTGCAGGAATTCATTAGTTTGTCTACCCCTCCTGCCTTCAGGCTTTCCTCAGGAGAAACGAACTGGAATGTATGGCTGGGCAGGTAGCCGTCGAGTTTCGGCATATGGCAGGCAATACAACTGCCAAAGGTGTGAATACGATGGGCCGCCCTTTTTTCCACACTCGTGTGGCAACTCTTGCAGAGTTTGTCGGCCGGAAGCTTGGTCAGGGATTTGTTAACAGGTTTTTTTGTATCTTTTTCATGAACACTGTGGCAGTCTATGCAAATTATGCCCGCCTTGGCATGCTGGCTCTGCTGCCACTCGTTGTATTGCACATTCCCGCCCTCGACCTTGTTCTCTGGGTCTTTGACAAAGTAATTGTAGAGGGGCTTTCCCACATCATAATCGTACGGGAAGGCATAACGTTCCGGGAAGCCTGCCTTATGAGGCGTTATTTCCTTGGCGCTCAATCCACTTTTGTGGCACTGACCGCAGATCATTGCACTGAGCCGCCACGGCAAATTTTTCGGGTTGATTATCGTCTCCTTTTCTTTGTCGAAATAGAAACTTGCCGCCTTGACGTGGTTGCTGCCTGGACCGTGGCATGCCTCACACCCTACGCCGGGCTCGATCATCCTTGTATCAAAGGCTTCCGCTGTCAGGTCATAATTTATTTTCAGGCCAGTTGTATGGCAGTACGCGCAATTGAACTGCCAGATTCTGCCCGCATCGCTCCAGTAATCGCCATCGCCAGGAGAACTTGACGCCAGACCATGAAAATCGAACCACTGCTGTTTCTCGACATCCCATTGGACAGGGAGAACATACAGGGCACCATTGGGAAATTGAGTCAGATAGCTTTGTTTGCTGTTGATACCAAAAGTATGGCTTACTTCATAATCATGAAACTCCCCATCAGGACCGATGGTGTTCACGAAATACTTATCTTTTCTTTTAAGCATGGTGATGGTTAGCTCTTCATCTTTGGGGATTTTTCCCGTTTCTGCAGATGCTTTCACGGTCAGCCGGTTATTTGTCTCGAAATCTCCCATGACTGAAAGCTCGCCCGGCAACAGCATGGCTTTCGAATGTAGGGTAGACTTCCAAGCGTCATATTCCCGCAAGTGGCAGTTTTTGCATTCCAGTGAACCTACGTATTCCGGTTCATCAAATTTTGGGTTGTCAAATTCTGGGTTATCAAAAGCAGCGGCATCAGCGGCTTCCGTCTTTGTGCCTTCCCCCCCTCCGTGTGAACAGCTGGTGACCGACATAAGTAGAATAAACACGCCAGAAGCCACAAATATGCCGTATCTAAACAATGTGCCTTTCATGGTTTACCCCCAGTCATTGATTATTTGTAATTTTGCATTTATTTCAATTCGTCACTTATCAGTTTTCCTGTACTGTCTCCTCCATCGGAAGCACCGTGGTAAGCACTAAGTAGAGAAATGATATCAACGCTACTATACCTACCACCACCGCAACCTCGGGCACCGTTGGCGTGTAATATAGATTGCCGGTCCCAGGAAAGAGCGGAGGGATCTGTGCTACCACTATCAAATTCCAACGATACGATAATATCGCTAAGATAGTCACATTGGAGGCTATGAAAAGTCCTGTGATATTCCTTCCACGCTTAAAGAGTAGTATCACCATAGCGCTAAACATGCCGATGGTGTTGATGAGGAAAAAGAAGTAAAAATCGGTTGTCAGAAAATGCCATATTTCTAAACCGCCGGGCTTACCGGAGTAACTCATTACAAGATAATCAAAGAAGTCCATGAATAAAGTTATCCCTAAAAAGAAAGCCAGCAGCCCGCCCATGTGTGAGAGAGTCTCTTTGCTCACAATTTCTTTCTTGGTTATTTTTGAAGTAACTATTGTGATATGTATAATTACGGCAATGCCTGAGGCAAGCGCTACAGCCACGAAATGCGCCGGCAGCAGAGGGGTATTCCACATCTCTCTTGCCTTCAGAAAGGCAAAGAGGGCTCCATGCGGGGCATGCACCACCATAAGGGCAAAAAGAAGAGCCCCGACAGCCAGCACCTGTGCCATTTTTTCATCCCAATGACTCCCTTTACCCCCCTTAAGCGTGATCTTTACGGCAAAAAACAATTCTGCCAGCATCAGAGCAGCAAAACCCACATAAGTTATCGAAGTATAAACGAGCATCGAAGTCGGATTCCTGAGCACAGCAGGAAGCAGCACCGCTCTAAAAGGATTTCCTACGTCTGACATAAGAAAGAGCACCGCTGCCAACAGTGACAGAAACCCTACCAGGATGGCGCGCGTACCAAGAGGTTCGTAGTCTTTTCGCCCAAAGCCGTGTATCATTAACCCCACCAGGCTTGCGCCGGCGCTGGTGCCTACAAAGAAGACAAAGCCTACTATGTATATTCCCCACGGCACCAGATCGCTTGAGCCGGTGATTCCGACTCCATCTATAAACATGATGCGTACCCAGCTATAGCCGCCCCATGTTATTAGAACCAGTAATATTGCTAGAATGAGGTAAAAGGCTATGTGCGCTTTTTTCATTGATGCAAGAGCACTGTTGCCTGCATCTTTCATTTTCTTAACCCCCTGATATTTTGCGGAGGAGGCAATGGTTTATACCACCTCATCCTTTTCTCACTGCGCCGGGTTAAATAATATATATTGCAGCCGGTATTAAGCTCATCTCTAAGCCGCCACCACCGTTCGGATTTAATCAATCTTGAGACTTCGCTGTCAGGGTCGTTAAGATTGCCGAAGGTTCTCGCCCTGTTAGGGCATGCCTCCACGCATCGAGTTGTCTTTCCTTTCCTTGTGCGGTGCACACAGAAAGTGCATTTCTCTACCACACCTTCTTCGCGCATCGGTACTAATGGATTTCTATCCTTATGCGGCACTTCGGGGTGAAACCAGTGTGAAACCAGTTGAATCTTCTCGCCTGGTAAGGGCATGCCACCATGCAGTACCTGCACCCGATACATTTGTCATAATTTATCATGACAATGCCGTCAGGGGCTTTGTATGTAGCGCCGGTGGGACAGACCTGAACACACGGCGCATCGTCGCAGTGATTGCACTGTACCGGCATATACCACTTGTCCTTACGGAGCTTTGTGTACATCATTGTCGTGCCTGCTCCGGGAGTTTCCGTGGGATGGTAAATGCCGCTTATCCCTGTTACGGATTCGGTTTCAAAGAGCGTTATATATGGGGGGGAGATGATATCGGGAACATTGTTCTCCCGGCTACAGGCATAACTGCACCGCCTGCAGCCGATGCACCTGTCGAGGTCTATCACCATTCCAAACTTGACTCCTGGTATGGGCTCCAGCGCCCCTGAAGGCTTTGTGGGATTAAATCCGGTTATCCCCTCGATAATATCACCCACTACCCCCAATTTCTGGGGCCAGAGCGCATCTCTTCCAGCAACGCCCAATTTCGGGGGCCAGAGTGCATAGCCTCCAGCAAGACCGGCAAGTTTAACGAATTCTCTTCTATTAAGTTTTTTCATGTCTTTACGGTCAAATTACTCACGGTGATACGTTCCCCCATGATAACTGTCCAAATATTCAATGGAATCTCGCAGGATTAATGAATATGTCCCGCCGGTGATCTGTTGTGTCATCCTCTTCTTTTTCCAGCCGCCACTATCCTGAGTGGAACACATTTTGCTTTCTTTATTGTTACGGTTCAATAATTTGCCAATTTGCAATTCCAATGCCATTTTTCAGGAATTGGATTAACCGCTTGGATTTTCAATAAAATCAGAACGTCCGAAATCTCAGCCGTTTCATTTTTTGGCGGAAAACCCCACGATGTGTTACGTTATTGTAACAAAATGGTTTCATTTATTATTAATGTTTGCTAAAGAAGGTATTTTGCTTGAGTTTTACGATGTTAGGGACTGTAAGCCAAGAAGGTACCGTTACATTTTTGTAACGTTTTTTTTGACTGCCTGAACCGCGGCGGCGGTCAGGAAAAAAAGGGAGGATGGTCCCATGAAAAGCGTGTTTGTCAGTCTCCGGTCCGACCAGTTCAAGTTGAACCGTCATCAGGGATGCTGTTCACCAGCGAAGTCTTGGACAGGGCGGACGATCTTCCTCATATTTTCACTCCTCCTCTTCTTGTTGTTTCTCTGCCCGGGTCAAGCAGCTCAGAGGCCTATCAGAATCGGAGTAGTCTCAATGATTACCCCGGTGGACACCGTTAAGTACTACCAGGATATCATCGACTATATTTCAGAGAAGATCGGCCAGCCCGTGGAGATGCAATACCGGAAGACCTATGACGAAATGGACCGGATGCTGGAACAAGGCGAAATCGATGCAGCCTTTATCTGTTCGGCGCCCTATATTGAAGACAAAAGGAAGTTCGGCGCCGAACTGCTGGTTGTCCCGCAGGTGGATGGCAGCCCTTTTTACCGGTCATTTATTATTGTTCACCGGGACAGCGACATCCAGAGTTTCGATGGATTGCGGGGCAGGTCCTTTGCGTTTACTGATCCCAAATCGAATTCAGGACGGCTCTACCCTGTCTATCTTCTTGCAAAAAGGAGAGACCGGATCGAGAACTTCTTTGCAAAATACCTATATAGCTACAGCCATAATAAATCGGTGGAACTGGTGGCCAAAAAGGAGGTGGACGGGGCGGCGGTCGAAAGCCTCATCTACGATTACATGCGGGAAAAAAAGTCCCCCTATGTTCAACAGACCAGGATTATTGATCAATCTCAATATTTCGGCAGTCCGCCTCTGGTTGCAACGCCGAAAACCTCAACATTTATTAAAAAGAAGATTATAGAGATATTGGTGAATATGCACCAGGATCCGAAAGGGAAGAAGGTCCTTAACACCGTACTTATCGACAGATTTATTCAGGCAAAGGACAGCAATTACGACTCCGTGCGGGAGATGCAGTCTTATGTAACAAAACATAACAGCAGTACAGTAGCCGTTTCTCAGTCACCGGAACCTGAGGTTGTTTTTTTCGGCGTTATTCCGAAGGATAATCCGAGAATCGCCTATGAAAAATTTCAGCCTCTTATGGACTATCTCTCCGAAAAAACTCCTTACCGTTTTGAGCTGGTTTTGAGTAAAACATATAATGAAACTATTTTTGCACTAGGCCAGGGCGATATTGACATGGCTTTTCTGGGGCCGTTAACTTATCTGCATGCCCGGGCCGAATATAACGCAGTGTCTATCCTCAAGAGTATCACCGAGAATGGCGAATCATTTTACCGAAGTGTTATTGTGACAAAGAACGACGGTCAAATAAGGAAATTATCTGATCTGGAAGGGAAGAAATTTGCATTTGCCTCCATGCAGTCGACTTCAGGGAACCTTATCCCACGGTTTCTTCTGGCGGAAGATGGTATCCATCTGCAACAGTTGGAAAAATCATTTTAATTATCATGACACGGTTGTTAAAGGGGTTTTAAAAGGGAAGTATGATGCCGGCGCCGTCAGGGAGTCCGTGGCGGAGAAGTATGTTCCACTCGGCCTGGAAATAATTTCAAGGTCAGCCCCGATACCCACTGGACCATTGGTTGCTGGGCCGCAAACACCATATACAATAGTTGAAACGATTAAGGCAGCCCTCCTCAATATTTCTAAGACCGACCATGGCAAAAATATTTTGGCAAATATAGATCCCGAGTTCAAAGGGGGTTTTAAAGAGGCCAGCGATTTTGATTACGAGCATATCAGGAAAATGATCAACAACATACCAAAATCGTGTGGCCTGGGTTGTCATCCCAAAATACAACTATGAATGTAACTATCCAGCAGCGCCCGCAGGAAGTGCCCTTGGGGTGCACCCCATCTTCGTCCGTTTTGGCCTTCTCACATAGGCGGGCTATAGACTCGAAGGCCCAAACGAACAAATCTGCGGCACTGCTGAATAGTTACAACTCGTGAGTTCCTTAACCTGTTTCTGTTATCCAAAAAATACAACTATGAAACCAGCTTTTTTGAAACCTCATTCTCTACAAAGAAAATTTGTCATTATGACATTTTCCGCCGTGATTTTTTTTATGGTGGTCACGGGATTGATAATCACCCGAAGGGAAAGCATTATCATGTACAATGATATTGAGAGGCAGGGAAGACTTCTGGCAGAGACGCTTGCTATCCCGGTAATGAATGATCTCATCTATGAGCGGCTTGGTCTTGTTGAAGAGGGGGGATTAATCGACAATTATATAACGGGAATATTCGGCAAAAAAGAGATCAATTTGATTTATATCGCAGTGCTTGACGAAAACGGCAGGATTATTTCCCATAATGATTTTAGTGAATATGGCCGCGTCTATGACGACCCGGTAACCGTCAAAGCCCTCGCCTCAGACTCCACTGTGGTCCAGAAGATCCATGACCACAACACCGGTTCCGGTGGCCTTGATTTTGCCACGCCACTATCAATTGGCAAAAAACGCTGGGGAACGCTCAGGTTTGCCGTCTCGCTGAAAGAACTGGAACAAGAAGTGCGAACAACCATATTGAGGGTGACTATCATCACAATCATGATGCTTGCCGTAGGCCTTGGTATCATTGTTTTCTTAAGCAGACGGTTCATCAGGCCCATAGCAGAACTCGCACAAATCATGGAAAAAGCAGGGGGGGACAGACTCGATGTCAGGGTAATCACCAAAAGCGGCAGCGATGAAATCGCCCGCCTCGGGCAGAGCTTCAACAGGATGATTGACCGGATACGCGATTCCAATCTCGAAATCAAAAGCACTCATGAGAAGCTTCTCCAATTTGTTGGAATTATTGAAAATACAGACGAAAGAATGCTTGACGTCAAGGTTGACATCGAAGGCAGCAGTGAGATAACCCTCCTCTGCCAGAGTTTTAACAGCATGATTGACCGTATACGCGAATCAAATATTGAACTCAAAAAAACCCATGAGAAACTGCTCCAGTCCCAAAAACTTGCCTCCTTGGGCATCCTTGTCGCCGGGGTAGCTCATGAGGTCAATAATCCCCTTGGCGGCTTATTCAACTGTGTGCATATGCTTGAACAGAAAGGGGAAGACGGGGAATTCAGGCAGCGGTATCTCGAGCATCTAAAGGACGGTTTGAGCAGGATTGAAGACACGGTGGGGAAGTTATTGTGGATGGTAAGAAAAGGTGAGAAAAAGCCTCAGATTATAGAAATTAAGCATGCCCTGGCGGACGCCTACGGATTTGTTGAATACATGTTAAAAAAAAATGGTATCAGCTACAAGGAAGATGTTGAGCCCGGTGTCTCCATCAAGCTCGATCCCCCCGATTTGCAGCAAGTTCTGATCAACCTCATGATCAATGCAGCGCAATCAATGCCGAAAGGGGGAACTCTGGCCATAAATGCATACTGCAAAGATTCAAAAGTGCTACTAGAGGTCAGTGATACCGGAGAGGGAATTCTGGAGGAAAACATCCATAAAATCTTTGATCCGTTTTATACGACAAAACAACCTGGTGAAGGCACAGGTCTCGGATTATGGCTGACCTATGAAATTGTGAACAGCTACACTGGTGAAATCACCGTTCATAGTAAAAAAAATATGGGCACAATTATTACTGTAAAATTTGACAGAGTAGTTACATGAAACACACCCAACTCCTGAGAATCAGCAGGAAAACGCTCTGAGAAAAAATTAAATTATTTTATGGTGAAATTTGGCATCGGCCCAAAAAAATACGCCCTGAAAAAACAATTAGTGATTGCTAAAGAAGGCATTTTGGTTGTTTCATTATTTATTACTCTCCACCGAGTAAATCAATCGCGTCCTCAAAATTGTTCATCGCCTCATCAAGCAGCGTAATCGAGTATTTCTTGTTATGAACACCTCCTCCATACTCAACAATACTTAAATATTCTCTCCCTTCGTTAATCATCGCCATCGCCTTTTTCAGCTTCTTTTCAGGAGCCTTTCCCTTTGCTTTTTCGATGGCATCAAGCGCCTTTTTTTCAATTTCCTTGGCACCCTTCAACTCGCTATCAGTCTTGGTCTTCCAGTCCTTTGCCATTGCCTCATGTTTCTCCGTATGGCACGCAGCACATGCCTTGCCCGAACCATGAACGACCGGCTCTCCATTTACTATCTTCTCCTCTTTGTGACAACCGAGACAATTGGTTTTTACGGAAAACATCAGGGACGGAGTATCCGGAATTCTCTTCCCGCCCTTTCCTGCCAGGAGCAGTCTCTGATACCGGTGATGGTTTGGATGACAGTCAGTACACTGTCCTATGGCTGCATCTATAAAATCAGTCTCTTTATGCTCTATAGGCTCATGACAGTTAAAGCAGTGCGCATTCTGTGCAGCGACATGCTTTTCGTGCATCAGCTTTTTATTTCCTATTTCTTTTGTGACAAGCTCTTCATTGTCATGACAATGAAGGCAGTTTTTCTCCCTTATTTCTCCCCTGCCGTTCGTAAGGTGAAGGTGACAGCTTTCGCAGCCCACTTTTGCCTCTTCGATCGATTTGTGGGTGATAGGCTTCTCTTCTTCCCCTGCCCCCTCCTTTTTCTGTTTCTGAAGGGGGGCTGTCGGGACTTCGTGGCAAAGGGCACATTTTGACCGCTCTACATTGAGTGCAAGATTTTTAAAGTGGCACAGAAAACACTTCTCCCTGTTTACTTCAAAATGATTCTTCCCGGTCTCGCGCTGGTGACAGCTGGTGCAGTGCATTTCCTGTCCTTCAACATATTTCTTCCTGTCAAAATGTATCTCATGGACAAAAGGGACAACCACTTCTGATTTGTCCTTTTTTTCGTATTTGGCAAACTCGATTTTCTTTGTCCAGTATTCTCCTTCTTTGCCGGTCTGGGGATGACACTTTGATGCAGTACAGTTTCGGTCATCAATCCGCGGTCTTGTCCTGACGACAGACTCTTTCATGTTCAGAACAGTTATCAATCTGGACAGGACTTCAAGCTCGGTCTTCATAAATTCCATTTCTGCTATTTTATCCATAGCAGTCTTTTCATCTTCTGGTATCTTTTTATGCTCCGGAATTTTGACACCTAATGTCTCCGGGGGATAATGGCACTCTTTGCAACCAATATTCTTGGCCGCATGCATATCCGTCTTCCATGATTTATAAGCTCTCTCTATCACTCTGGGATATGTTAATATGTGACAATACCCGCAGAAAAACTGTGCTTTCGGCTCAGTCACTGCCGGGGGGGACTCTCCAGGGTGTGCTTTTTCTTCACTATATAAATATGTTGAAGTTGTGAGTATGAAAATAAGCGTAATTGCAGGTAACAAAAATTTCTTCATAACGCTCTCCTTGCTAGCTCATTATTATCCATTCCAAATAGCAATCATCTTTGGTTTACCGAATAAGGCACCGTCATGTCCTCTTTATATCTCCAGTCCACCCAGCGCTGTGGGGGCAAAGTTATTTATGTCTCCATAGAGTTTTGCGATTGCCTTTAATCGCATCTGCATGCTTTCTTTCCATGGCATTGCCGTGCCTCAGCGAGTTAGTGTATCAATCTTTCTGTAAATTCAATTTGAGGAGCGAGAAAAAAAATTAACGAAAGGGTTGAAGTTGGTGGGTCAATTCAGTACTTCTTTCGATCTATTTCCACAAAGCATTCAGAAAGGAGCCTAAATGACTCACCAGACCAAAAGTATCATATTTGACGAGGGTAATTGAAACAATCATTTCACAAGGATTGGATGGACTTGGAGATGCATTCAGCATGCTGCTTAACGAAGCGATGAAAATTGAGCGATCCAGAGCCATTGGTGCTGTTCCCTGAGAACGAACCGAGACCCGTCGTGGCTATAGCAATGGTTACAAGGATAAATCAATATCAAGCCGTTTGGGGAAAAATGACCATTCAAATTCCTCAAGTCCGGGGTGACCTGTCCTTTTATCCCTCCGTGCTTGAAAGAGGCTTGCGCAGTGAGAGAGCTTTGACCCTTGCCATGGCCGAGATGTATATACAGGGTGTGTCAACTCGCAAAGAGACTTATGTATTGGAGAAACTCTGTGGACTGGAAGTAACCAGCAGTCAAGTCAGCCGCGCCACTAAATTGTTGGATGAGGAGTTAGAGAAATGGCGCCAGAGGCCAATAAAGAGATACATTCTACCATCTTGATGCTTGCCGGCGGCCTTGGTATCATTGTTTTCTTAAGCAGACGGTTCATAAGGCCCATGGCAGAACTCGCACAAGTCATGGAAAGAGCAGGAAAACGCTCTGGGAAAAAATTGAATTATTTTATGGTGAAATTTGGCATCGGCTAAATAATAATACGACCCTGAAAAAGCAATTACTTATCATCCAGTTCCTTTCTTCTTTTCAATAACATGGTCCTTATCTGTAAGGTTTTCTCTTCAATTCTATCCAGTTCAAGGGTATGCCAAATCTGAGACAAGCCTGAAAATTCTTCGTTAATTGTTTTTGAAAATTGCGGGTTCTCTTCCATCACACCTTTGGAGATGAGATAACGGGTATAGTAGTTG
>CALZHT010000061.1 GCA_945787445.1 uncultured Desulfobulbaceae bacterium | reverse complement strand
CAATTCCTTGATCTCCTTGACCTTTCGCAAAATTGATAAATTCGTAAAAATTACGAATTTATCGTTGTATTACACTGTAAATCCTTGAAACTACATGGCACGTTAACCGCTTTCCCGACTTTTTACTGGACCATTAAAATTGTCAGTTTCCGAATTGGAAACAACTTGTTCCAGCATCCGCAAAGTCTGCGACTTTACGGATGGGAACTAAGTAACATGCGCAGATTGATATTTTTTAATCTATCCAGATATGATAATCAACCATGAAGCTTGCTATTTGTTATTATTGATGAAATCGTAAAAAATACGATTTCATCGATGTATTACGTTATAACTAGTTGAAATTACATGGCACGTTAACCGCCTTCCAGCCTTTTTACGGGATCATCATTATTGAGTCGTAGATAATTGTCCTAACATTAAAATATCGAAAAGGAGGTTTAATTTGGGAATCTTTCAGATTGCATTGATCTTGGCAACATTTCTGTGTTCCCTGGTAGCAGGCTTCCTGTTTGCTTTTGCCTTAGTGGTGATGCCGGGCATAAGAAGTTTAAATAACCGGGAGTTTATCCGAGCTTTTCAGGTGATGGATCGCGTTATCCAGAATAATCAGCCGATTTTTATGTTGGTCTGGATCGGTTCAGTTGTGGCTTTGGTGACTTCGGCTGTGCTTGGCATGGGGCAATTGGATGGAGCTGGGCGTCTGCTCATAATCTTTGCCGCACTCGCCTATCTTTTCGGCGTCCAATTGCCGACCATCGCTATTAACGTACCGCTGAATAACAAACTGCAAACTCTGGATGTCGACGCTATGGACGAAACAACGCAAAAAGCAGCCCGTAAAGACTTCGAACCGCGTTGGAACCTATGGAACTCAATCAGGACGGCCTTTGCGAGCCTGGCATCTGCCCTGTTAATAATTCTACTATACAGACTTTAAAGAGCGCGGTATTGGATAGCAGTAAGCCCGGCGAATATTGGGGACAGTTTACTTAGTTACTTATAGTTAGGGTCTGGTGATCAAAGAATTGCGTGTGAGAGGCATGGCGGAAGTCTTCAAATATCAGGGTGACACCACTAATCGTTCGCTCCTCCAGATTCGTACAATCCGGACTTTACCTTTATCGCGACGATACACAATCCTGAAAGGCGGTCGAATCAGTTCTCGCAGATATTCCAACTCAAATTCCGGCACTACACGCCCCATATCAGGCTGATCACCGAGTAATTCTATATCCTTGATAACTTGCGCGACAAGTTTCTCTCCAGCCTGAGGAGCCTGCTGCTCCCTGTAATATTCGAGAACATCTTCCAAGTCTCGCAGCGCGGAAGCGGCAAAAGAAATTGCGGTTTTACGCGTCATTCTACTTTATTTTCAAAGTTTTTTTGACTTCGGCAAGGCTCAGCTCTCTTCCTTCTTCCAGGTCAACCATTCCCTTGACAACCGCTTTCATAAATTCCTGTTGTTCAATATTTGACTCATAATCATGCAAGGCCTGAACCACGGCAACTCCTCTGCCCCTGCTCGTTAAAACCACCGGCCGATGTACTTCTTGCACCTGTTTGATTATTTTGCCCGGATTAACTTTGAGAACGCTGATTGGAACTATATCTTCTGAGAATTTTGTCTTCATGAAGCCTCCTTTTCAAGCACTCTTAACAGGTCAAATAATAGCACCTGTTAACAGGTACGTCAAGTTGGAGCAAAATAGAAAAATCAGAAGCAGTTTTTTAACAGAGTAATACAACCTAAAGCATAAATGTTCCAAACTATCTTTACCCACAAAAGAGTTAAATTCCAAGAAATTCCTTCACGTGATAGGAATAACCGGCGCATAAAAATCCAGAAAGGATGTATAGGTTAAGGAGCTTGGGAATAGTGTCACATGGTTGGGGAAAAAGTTAGGGTTGACTCAACCGGCAGTCAGCTGGGCAGTGTAGCAGGGCGGGGGCATTGTTTCATGCTAAGAAAAGCATGAAAAATATAATCGTTCCTAATCGTATACATAACTTGTGGAAGACAGAGGCCTCTGCCAGGGAATTTTCAATAATCGGAGAGCGATGGGAAACTCCAGGACGGCCGTTCACCATGGAAGACCGCCTGGAGTTTGAACAAACACTAGAAGTAAATATTAATACCGAGCCTCAGGGAAAGATCATCAAATTCAGTATCAAAGATTTCCCAACGAGTGAACCTCAGTTGGCTATCCAGCGCGGTGTTTTCAGAAAAAAAGGTTTTGAAGCCTATCTGGGCGCCATAGGAAAATTCGGTTTCATCAGTTGTGCCGGACTCAAATTTGATAAAACCCACATGAGGCCCAAAATATGGGACATTGATGCCGGAAGTATTAAAATGAAAGTTCGGCTCAAATTCAAAAAATATCGATGATGAATCACCAGAGTCACTCTCTGTAAGGGAGCCGGAGGGAGTAATGCCCAACGACAGCCAGCTGGTGGCAAAAATGCTGATCTTTCCCGCAATAGTAAACGTAGTTGTGTCGTCATTGTCAACTGAAGTATTAGACAGTATTATCTGAGCGCCGATTTCCACATCTCCCGCGTTTGTTCCAGCCAAGATGGTTGATGGAAAAAATGATAAAATACCAATAAGGAATACTACCGTTCCAAACTTTTTCATTACACTTCCTCCCCCACATTTAATGTTATTTATGTTTTACACACCAGGCAATCAGCCCTTTTCATCCAGCCGCGCGGCGTATCAGCCGTAGTGCCCAACCACTAAGCCTGCGTTGCGGATGTTCCCCTCTTTTTACCTTCCTGGTGGGACAGTAAAAACGTATTGCGTCACGGATAGCTTGTTTGTAAATAATTAATAAACGTAAAGCACATATTATAAAAACCTATCACCCCCTTTCCTGGAAATTCGCTGGTGGTTCAAAAAAACAATCCATTGATAAACCGTTTTTATGTTCCCTGTATTCGGTAAAACGAGGTGCTTTTCCCTTTATGAGTTATCAAGTACGTTCCGTCCTGCGAAAATTCGATTCTTTCCATGCCTTTCTCTGTTTTGCCGCTGTAAAGCAAGGTGCCGTTTAAAATATCATAAATCCATATAGCCGGATGCTTACTGACCAGAGCCAGAAATCTACCGGTCGGCACAATAGCGATATCCGTTATCTCCCTGGATCGTGGTCTCCTGATCCCTTTGACCTTGCGCGGCAATTCAAAGGACCTCATCAGCCTTCCCTTCCGGAAATCAAAAACCTGGAACTCCGCTATGTCAAGCCGCCGATGCCGCTGCAGATCAATATCGATTTTTAGCACCCCTGCCACAGCAATCCTCTTATCACTGTCCAGCACGGAACACGTTATTTTGGACTTGCTGCCTAACTTGTCTTCCGCCAGCTGCGCGGTCCTCTCAGCGTCCGTTTTAGTCATTTCATATTTGGATTGGGCAGATACCGGCGAACCAGGGCGACCCACCTCATCAATTTTGATTTTCATGGAAATGGGCAGAGGCATTTGTATGGTATTCAAGTCAAGCTGTTGAAATATATCGGCCAGGGCTGCCAAAAGAGACACCTTCCGAGCGCCTTCCTCGGTTACGCCAAGCCACTCAGGTATGCCCAGAAAGCCGTTCTGCGGCTCGCTGGTCTTTTGGTTAAAAAGAACTTCGCTGTTTTTCAAGCGGCTGTTGATAGTTGCTGTTGATGAGGCCATACTATACCCACCTATGGCCTTGATACTCTCCACCATAGCGCTTGCATTTATTAAAACGTCGACCTGGTATTTTTCCTGAATTTCATTGAGCTTATCTTCCTTGCCCAGGAGAAGGGCTTCGACAACTTCATCTTCCAACATTTTGTTCACAACATCAGGATCAACAATCTGGTATTTGCCGCTATCGGCAAAGCCTTTGCCAATAAGGTTTCCCAGGGTAACTTTTTCACTTTCAGTAAGGGTGGGGCTTTTGCTGATCACAACAGCAAGGGTGGACTTGACAGTGCTTGCAGACACGGTGGGGCCGCCGAGCAAGAAGATTCCCATGAACAATAATATTAGGCGCGATATAACCATGTTCATTACTCTCAACCTCGCATGATCTGCACCAAGGCTACTTCTTTATTTGCGCTTCAATTAAGCTCCCTGCCAAGGTTGTGATCATGATCGGTAGTTTTTTTTCAATCAATCTGCCGAAATCGCGAGGCGGCAGAGAACCGGTTATAGTAAATTCAGCTGTTCCTGCTGAGAGGACAGGTTCGCCTACTTCCCAAACTCCTTGTAATGACCGCAATTTTTCTAAAATCGATTCGCTTTGGCTGAAAGAACAGTTGCTGACTTTAAGTTGATACACTTGAGGTTTGCTGCCGGCAGGATTCAGAACTATTTTCCCAAGCCGGCTTTCGGAAATTTCATACTGTGGGAAATAATTGTTCAAGGCGCCGGCAATTTCACCAAGGGTGCCCTGGCCCCGAAGATCATAAGTCAATTTTCCCGCCGTACTCCCCCTGGAATGAATACTCTCCGGCATAATGTTTGTAATTTTGCGTAACGTGTTGGCTATATCAATATCCGCCTGAGCCTTGGTGTTGTTAAATATTATTTCATAAGGGGTGTAATAAACGGTCTGTACCCAGTTCAGCATCAAGTCTTTGAACAACTTCGGTATGGCAATCTCCAACACTTCACTCTTGGCATAATTCTGGGCCGCAACTTCACTCGACCCTATTTTGTCACTGCCTTTATCAAATATCTGATGAACTGTATTCATTCTTTCGGCCCGGGACACATTGACTATGTTCCAGGTAAGCTCTGATGAATACCGGTAAAATGGTACAAGAATGTCCTTGCCAACCCCCTGTACTCTTTTGTCGACTTTAAGAAGATAAGCGCTGCGGACCTCGCCGAGTATGATGACGTCAAAATTATTTTTTTTGCCCAGTACCACCCAGTCCGGCTTTTCAGCGGCAGTATCAGCCAGAGACGGCATGCTTATAAAATGAAAATCCGAGTTTTTATTTTTGAAATATTCCTGGACCTTGCTCTCAGAATGCAAATCAGGATCGCGCACCTGTTTCTGTCCCTTCTCATCGATAACCGTTTCAGTTATGGCAAATGCAATGCGTGGCGCATCAATCATTTCATAAACCACAGGGATATCGATCATTTCTTCAATGGAGCTTTCGAGCAGGGCCTTGTCAAGCGCCGGCGGACTGACAACCAGGGAGTATGGCTGATAATACACCCCATCTTTTATGGAAGAAGAGCCTGTCTTTTGCACCTTTCTGGCGTAGCCTGACATTTTGCTGTAAATCCTGTCATATACCAATGAAAAATTTTCCACCAATGTCTGGGACTTGATTGTTTCTCCAACTATTTCACGTACCGCTTCGGTTACCGCATTTCTCCTGGCTATCCGTTCCCGATCAGGGGCTTCGGCAGGAGCTTGACCAGTTTTCTCTATCTGAACCTCCATTGCTTGCCAACCAAGAAGAACACCTTTTTTCTCTATCGCTAATGCCGCATCTGGAGAAACAAAGCACAAAAAAATCAGTGCAATGATGGGCAACAGCAAAAAGGTTTCGCCCCAGCCGGATAAATAAATTAAATTGTTAGGCTTAATTGTAAACATACCCTGTCCATAACAGTTTTTTTCGTATAAATTTTAGAAATGAGCCCAATGAGAACAATAAATACAAATATACTTCTGCTTAAATTTTTACAGGTAAATTGTCAACCCAAAGGGTGAAATGATAGTAAAAATTTTTTATTGGACAGAGCAGGGGTCAAAAACGAGAAAACTTGTCAGGCTTTCATTATTAAAGCTTGAAGAGCTTGGCCCGCCAAAGTAACCACCGAGTCAAGATTTTACTAAAACATGCAGTCCTGCATGAATATAGATATTTGGGTTAGAAAGTTTGTGATCGTGGTCAAAAATGTCGCGGACTTAATCCGGAAGGCATCATTACACGCTGAGTAATATTCCTGGAAGACCTGCGATCATATATGCTTGATGGATGCCGGTTGGGAAAAGCGTGTGGAAGTATTTTATAGTGCCCTTATTCGGGCTTATTTTTTCGCCCATCGCTGCTGTAACACTTCTGAGAACAGGGTGAACCTTGTTTTTCGCAAAGGAATTGCGCAGAAAGTCAATTACTTTGAGGTGCTCGTCGGTTAATTCTATATTATCCTGCTCGGCATACCACTCCATCAACTGGGGCGACCATTTATTGAAGTCCTTCAGGTGACCCTTAAAGTCAAGTTCGTAGAGTGTACCGTTTATTTCAACCTCAATTGAGCGTTTCAAATTTTGAAAAGGATTCTATTTTGTCAGTTATAAAGGTTTAAAACTCCATCCGGCAGCCTGTAGTGCAATATTCAAACTGTTCAGACATTTCCGTGGAGAGTCTTTTAGTTGCCTCAAACCCTGTACAGTGAATGGGGACAATTTTCTGTATGTCAAGCTGTTTCAACTCCTGAATAGTCCGGTCAATTTTGGCCTCCCCCGGACCGATAAGATGAAAACCGCCAATGACGCAATAGATGTTTGTAGGCCCCGTTATTTTCACCCGTTATTTTCATGGCATGTTTGATTGTATTGATGATGCCGGCATGGCTGCAGCCTGCTACTATCACAAGACCATACTCAGAATTAATGATTACGGCCTGATCATCCCAAACTCTATCCACCTCTTCTTCTTCATTTTTCTTGATCCTGAATATGGAGAGTTCTTCCCAGTCATGAATCCTATTAATCTCGCCGGTTGTTATGACACCCTCTGCAAGTTTCACCGGCCCCCTTTGGTATTCAAGCGAGTGGTGATCACCATTAGGAGCCGGACCTGTCAAGTCAACAGAGACGTCTTGTTTAGCCACTAAAGAACGTTCACAAAAAGCATGGTGATGAGTAATGATCTTTCCTTTTGTTGCGGGAAGTCCTCCTGTGTGGTCATAATGACCATGGGAAAGAAAAATCACATCGATATCATCAAAAGATAGCCCCAATAGCCCAAGGTTATGTGTTAAGGCGATCCCGGTAGCACCAGTATCAACCAATATTTTTTTGTTGCCAGTCTCGATAAGGACTGTCAGGCACCAATTCCATAATGGTATTATCGACAAGCACCGTAATTGCTCCACTTACTGTTTGAAGCTTCTCAACCATCAGTCCCTTTCCTCAATAGTAAAAGTTCGATTGCCCGCAGAGGGCATTCTTTTCTAGTTGATTAATTCTATTTTATAGTCGTCCTGATCTTCATTGACCTCACTTCACCGGTCTCGGCCAGAAGTTTAAAAATTTTAAAGCTCCGATTTTCGCCGAATACGGATTTACCGACAGCCCCTAACTCTCCCGGTGTTTTAAAACTCAACGTGATGAGCCAGAATTGGCCATCGTCCGACAACTCAGCTTCTTCAAGTAATATATCCCCTAAATCATAATCAGGGTATAGGGCCCGAAGGTGGTCCAAGGCTTTTTGTGCTGCTTCTTTTACATCAATCAATTTTATGCTCCGATTTATGCAGCTTTTTTTATTGTGATATCTACCTTTATGCCAACACGGGAAAGCATATTGATCAGCATATCGATTGTGAAACGATCAATTTTTCCACGCACAAGATCACTGATTCGGGGCTGACTCACGCCAAAAAGCTCGGCTGCCTCTTTCTGGATAAGGTTGTTTTTCTTGATGTACTTTTCGACCCGTATCATAAGTTCGCTTTTTATTTTCAAACTCTCCGCCCGTGCAGGATCGTCATCATAAAGAGCATCCCATGCGTTGTCGTATTTTTCCGCCATGAATTAACCTCCTTGAATTTCTTTATAACGTTTGCGGGCAATTTCGATGTCCTTGGCTTGTTTCGGGAATTTTTTGATATCTTTTCTGGATATTCCGTGAAACTCAATGTGTTTCATTTAACTCTTTATATAAAATTTTATATATTAGGTCAATGAGAATATAAAGGGATGAGCAAGGTGGGAATCATCTGCTCCAGGGTCTAAAGAGTTCATCGGCAAGTGGTGCGGCATGTACCTCAACCTGTTCTTGGGAAGAACTCACAACAACTGTGGTGCTCTGCTCAGCCCCCGCTATCTTTTTCCCATACCGGACAACCAGCCCCGCAGCGGCCTTGATATCTTCAGGATGATCGCCGTATCTGAGCAATCCGGTGGGGCCGGGCCTGTCTTTCATTTTCAGCAACCGGTCAGCCGGTTTTGCCAGTTCCCGGACTGTTTCGTTTTCTTTTTCATTGCGTCCCATGGCCAGCATGCCGCCGTTCGGCAGCCGGAACTGTCTGCCGGTACAAAGGAGCACAAGATCATCGACAACAATGTCATCATGCTCCTCATAGTAGAGTTGGATGCGTTTTCCCAAGTTCGGATCGGTCAGCAGACAGCCGCCGGCCGGGTTTGGGTACTCGGTTATCCCCATCCAGGCGGCAAGCTCCATCTGATCCTTGCGGCCTCTTCCTGAGAAATCAAGGAGTTGTTCGCGGTCAACAATGCCATCCAGCTCGGGGATTGTCGGTTTCATGGATTTGGCGCACAGGGGGCGCAGCAGTATCCCTTCACAGCCACTGTCCCGTTCCACGATCCGCATGGTGTCCCGCCTTTGGGACATGGGTCGCTGGCCCAGCACTTCACCGGAAATGATAAATGACGCATTAAATTGCGGCAGTAACTTGCGGATCTCAGTGGCAAGAAGAATCTTACAGTCCAGGCAGGGATTAAAATTTTTTCCATAGCCGTGCACCGGGCTCATGAGCATCTGCAGATATTTTTCACTAATATCCTGCAGGGTGACATTGATGCCGAATTTTTCCTTTGTTTCTGCAACATATGCTTTTTCCTTACGTAAAAGATCATAGCCGAAGAAAGGCGTGACAAATCTGATGGCATCTACCTGAATCCCCTGCCCCGCTATGACGCGGCAGGCCAGAATACTGTCCAGGCCGCCGGAAAAAAGGGCCAGCGCTGCCGCTTTTTTTTTCGTCATGATTACTGGTTCCTGTGGATGAGTTCCCGGGCGTAGGCAATGGTTCTGGAGGTGGCTGATTCGCCGTCAAGCATCCGGGCAAGTTCGTTTACCCGTTGTTCATGGTCCAGCCTCTTAATCATGGTGCGGGTTCTTTGTTTGGTAACGGTCTTGTCGACCAGAAAATGCTCGTTGGCAAAGGAGGCGATTTGCGGCAGATGGGTAATACATAAAACCTGATGGTGTCCGGCCAGTTCTTTGATTTTTTTGGCAACAGCCTCAGCCGCCTTGCCGCTGATCCCGGCATCTATTTCATCAAAAATTACCGTCTCAACCCGGTCCTTTTTGGCCAGGATACATTTCAGGGCCAGCATGAGCCGTGAGAGCTCGCCACCCGAGGCTATTTTTATAAGCGGCATCAATGCTTCGCCCGGATTGGCGGAAAAGAAAAACTCCGGCCTGTCCCAGCCGCTTCTCGTGATATCTTCACGTACCTGTTTCGCAGATTTTTCAAAAACAATGGCAAAGGATGCCTGGTCAAAGTTGAGGGATTTAAGCTCTCGGACAATATCCTTTTCCAGTTTCCGGGCTGTTTTGCTCCGGGCTTTTGATAACCGGTGTGCTCGATCAATAAGCATCTTTTCAAGAGCTGCTATTTCCTCTGCCAGTCCATCAAGTTGATGGTCCATGTCTTCAAGATCCTCAAGCTCTTTGCCGGCTTTGTCGCCATGGGCGAGAACCTCTTCCAGGGTAGGACCATATTTTCGTTTCAAACGTTGCAAAAGGTCGATGCGTTCCGTGACCGCGTCAAGTCTGGTCATGTCGTCAGGAATTTCTGCCAGATAGTCTCGCAGACGGACAACATGATCTTCCACGTGATAGCTGTTTTCTGCGACTTCTTCGGCAAATCCGGCAAGAGTAAGGTCGAACGCAGCCATCTGCTCCAGGTTCTTCCTGATCATGCCCATGGATTCAACAACCGTATCGCTCAATATCTGATGACTCTCCCATCCTAAACGTTTAAGGTCTTCCGATGCCTTGAGACGATCCCTTTCCCGAACAAGTTCATGGTCTTCGCCGAGATTGATCCGGGCGGCTTCAATTTCACGGTGCTGGAAGGAGAGAAAATCACGGCGCTGCTCTTTATCGCGTTCATGGGTTTGCAATAATTCATACCGGTTTTGAGCAGCTCTGAGCTCTTCATAAATGGAGCCAAGTTTTGTGCGATCCTCCCAGTGTTCACCGATCGTATCAATAAAATCCAAATGTGATCGGGCCATTAGCAATTGTTGATGGTCGTGCTGACTTGCAACATTGAGCAGGTTTTCAGTAATTGCACTTACAACCTTGGCGGTTGCCATGCTGCCGTTGATATAATATCTGGTCCTGCCTGTACGGTTCAGGATTCTTTTAATGAGAATTTCTCCGTCAGATTCAAAGCCCCGTTCTTTAATATCTTCTATGAGCCATGCTCTTTCCGGTGCGATTTCAAAAAGTGCCTCAACTGTAGCTGTGTCGGATCCTGATCGTATCCAGGAGGCTGCTGATTTGCCGCCAAAAAGAAGATGAATAGCTTGGAGAATTATGGATTTGCCTGCGCCGGTCTCTCCTGTCAAGACCACCAGGCCGGAGGAGAAATCCCGGTGCAATTCTTTGATTAATGCCAGATTGTGTATTTGTAACTCGCGCAGCATGCCACATCTATACCGTATTCTATAAAGATTGCAATACCAGTATCATTAGTCCATGATGAAGTAATCCTGGATTTTCCGGGATAAGGGGATATGCTCCGGCAATGTCTGCAGTGCGGTGCTGTACTTTTTTTCGCGGAACCTTTTCCAAATGATTCTTGTCTGCAAAACAATGATACGAATTATTCTTGCATCTATACTTTCTGTGGCTCTGGTTCTCGGCAATGGAAGTTTTTATTTTAGAGCACCTTTCTGTCATGCCTTTTCGGTGGGGGATGAAAAAAAAGCAGGCGAAAAACTCCTTACCGTAATCCGTAAGGATTTCCCGCTGCTCGATGAACCGGACATATCTCAATATATCAATAACCTTGGCAAATCAGTTCTTAAAGCAGCAGGGCCGCAATATTTCGATTACAAATTCTTTGTGGTCAATAATAAGGATTTTAATGCCTTTGCTGCCCCCTCCGGTCTTATTTTCTTTTATTCAGGCCTCATTGAAGTAATGGAGCACGAAGGTGAACTGTTGAGTGTCATGGCCCACGAAATAGGCCATGTGACCAATCGCCATATTGCGGAACGACTGGCAAAAGATAAGAAAATCAGCATAGCAACTGCTGCGCTGCTGATCGCCGGCATCGCCATTAATACTGAAGGCTTGTCAGAAGCGATGGTCACAGGTTCCTTGGCTGCAGGGGCTGCAATGAGCTTGAGTTACAGCAGGGAAAATGAGGAGGAGGCGGACCGGGTTGCTTTTGATCTTATGCAGGCCAAAAGCAGGGATCCCGCCACCATGGTCGGCATGCTACAAAAAATGAGGAGAGTGAGCCAGTACAGCAAGGGTAATGCTCCGCCATATCTGCTCACCCATCCGGAACCTGAAGCCCGTTTAAGTTATGTCCTTGACCTTATAGCCACTCGTGATAAGAAAGAATACACTGTGGAAGACGATTTTGCCTTCCAGCGCATTAAAAATAGAATATTGGTACTGAGTAAAGCGCCGGAAACCCTTTTGCCGCGTTTTTTGAACCGTGTTTCTCAGGTTAACGACGATAAGGATAAAAAGGCCATCGCCTTATATGGTCTTTCCCAGGTGTACCTCCAAAATGCCCAATTTGATAAGGCTCGTGAGACTCTGCAACAGGTAATCGACCATTTCCCTGACAAGCCAATACTTCTCACCGATTTGGCAATCATTTATTTCCAGGAAGGTGATTTTGAAAAATCGCTGGAGATTCTGGAAAGGGCAAGAAAATCGGACCAGGATTCCTCATATACCGCGTTCCATCTTGCCAGAGTGTTGGAGGAGAATGGAAAACCCCAGGAGGCACTAAAACTTTATAATGAATTGCTTTCCATGCTTCCTGATTTCAGCACCCTGTATTATAGAATTGGCCAGATTAAAGCAGCAAAGGGCGAGACCAATAGCGCTCACTATCACATGGGCATTTATTTCTGGTTAAGCGGTAATCTGAAAACGGCACGGTATCATCTGAAACTGGCCAAGGAGGGCTTAGCAAAGGATAATCGCACAAGGCGCCTGGCAGAGGAGGCGCTTGTCAAGATAAAACGAGGAGAAGGTGATTGAAATTGTCCTTTTTCGTCTGTCACCTGATTTCAATTGTATCCTGACAGCTTACGCCTTGTCACGCATCTTTCTGACTGCCATCACTGCAAGGTCGCGCATCAGGCGGACACTTTTGAGCTGTTGATCGCTCAATTTTCGACTTGCATCTTTCTGGTCCAGATAGAGAAGCCCAATGGGTTTTTTGTTGAGACAGATCGGTAGGAGATACACGGTGCGGTCTTTCACCAGTTCCTGTAATCCTTCCGGGAATACGTCTTTGGTGTTGGCAGGTATGGCCATGTCCTTGCAGAGCTTTAATGAACGAGGAATTACCAGTTTTGGATTGGCAAGCATGAAGGATGAGTACAATTTATGTTCGAATGCTTTTATCCCCTGTTTATCTATTTCGCCATGACCCATCCGACCTGTTAAGACAACTTTAGTTGACTGTGCTTTGACAAACGCGAGGATGGCTCGATCAAATCCTCCTGCCTTGCAGATCCCTCCCAAAAGTTCTTTATAAAAGTCGTTTACTTGAAAAGACTCGACAAGCTTTTCAGTCATTTCATGGATGAATTTGTTGGCAAAATCTTCATTGGGCAAGACTGTTTCCGGTTCATCCGGCTGCACCGTTTCCGGCAGGGAATCTTTCGGCGCATCTTCTTTTTGCGGGATATATTTGTAATTTTTTGAAGTAAGTTCAAGGAGCACGATCTTGCTGCGAACTTTGAGTTTATTTAAGCCGAAGCTGACTGTGCGTGATATGTTTTCGGCATTTTCAACGCTCCAGTTCATCATGACAACCACTTCGTCAATATCAATGGAAAACATTTCGCTGTAAGTTTTAAGGAGATGATGGATTTCTTTTTCATGACAAACCAGGTCGACGAGCTGATTGGTAAAGTATGATAAATTTTTTAACTGGCCGAGTTCGTCAAAGGCACTTTCCGGTTCCTCCGGCACGATTTCCATGGAGGCGACAATTTTTTCGGAAAGGTTCCAGAATTTAGCTATCTCCATACCTAGCTGGGAGTAAGTGAGGCCTTCAAGAACTTCCAGGGAGGCATCTTCCTCGGAAATTCCTTTCTGAACCTTGGCCTCAATTTCTCTGAACATGTCAGGGAAATAAAGGCAGGCGATGATTTTGCCGAGACTATGAAGAAGCGAACAGATAAAAGCTTCTTCCGGGATTACTTTCAGGCTTTTCTTTTCGGATAGATCCCGGGCCTGGAGGCCGCTTAAAAAAGATTTTGCCAGAAGTTTGCTTATGCCTGTCTTCTCGACTCCTGATTTTAAAAAATCTTCAAAGAGGGCGATTGGGATTGCCAGGTCACGGATAGCATCAAAACCAAGAATGGTTATGGCCCGAGAAATTGATGTTACTGTTCTGGCCAGGGAATAAAATGCGGAATTTACCACTTGCAGTACTTTGTTGGTTAAGGAGTAATCTTTAAGGATGATATTGGCAAGTTCTTGGGCGCTGCTTTTCTTGTCACCGGTAAGCGTAATAAGATCGGTCACATGAGAAGACATGGCAGGGAGATCACTCATGTTAACCCTGGCAAAGATCTCTGTGAGCTTTTCCGAGGCTTCTTGTTGGGGTTCGGCGGGGATCGAGTCGTTATCCATAATTTGGTATAATAAACCTTGCTTGCAGCCAGTCAGGCTTGTGCGCGCCTATGTTTCCTTACATATCCTCGCAAAGGAATTGTACTATATTCTAAATAAATACCATTAACAACTGCCACCATGTTAGATCTGCAGTATCTTCAGTCTGATTGCGGGTCAGATGATCAAAGAAAATAACTGCCGACTCAGAATATTTCTTCATGTACAATGATGGAGTAATAAAGCTTTGAAACTAAATTAATGCTCTATCATATTATAATAACAAATAAAACGGCAAGGTTAATTTTAAATCCAAACTATTATTCGACCTTCAGAGTATGATTTTTTATTGGAAACTTACCATAGGGAACAGCCGCAGTTGCTTTTTGATGGCATTCAATAATATTCATAGTGGTTTATCTTCTAAAATTATGGTTTAATTAATAGAATATTCATAGGTATTCTCTGGGGCGAACTATCCATTTAGAAACCTCACAAAAAGGAGTAACACATGACGACTTGGGCTGTAACGCTCCACGACAAGGTGATCAAGCAGTTTACGATCTCAGAAGGGTCCAGACTTGTCATCGGCCGAAGCAAAGATGCTGATGTTGTCATAGACAATACTGCAATATCCCGTGAACACACATCCATTGAGCTGCGAGATGGTGTTTTCTATCTTTCTGACCTGAAAAGTTTGAACGGCACATTTGTTAACGGCAAGAAAATTGATGCCGCCGACGTCCCCATTGCCACAACGGACTCTATAAACGTCGGGAAATTCCAGCTTGTTGCTGCCGGAGAGGACGCAAGTGCCGTAGGGCCTTCGCTTTCTTCATCTGATCCATCGTTTGATATGGACATGGATGATGCCACTGTGTTTGTGAGCAGCAGCAAGGCAAAAGCCGCTATGGACAGATCAGTAAAGGATAAGCCTCAAAATATGCTTAAGGTTTTTGAAGGGTCTGCCTCTCTGACGGAACTTTCCCTGGATGGCAAAACCAGCATAAAAATCGGAAAAGATCCCAGCTGTGATATGGTAATATCCGGATTTTGGGTCGGTAGTGCACAATGTTATATTATCCAAAAGGATAAAAAGTATATTTTAATTCCGCAAAAATGTTGGGCGAAAACCATCCTTAACGGTACACAAATCAAGAATGAACATGTGCTGCGCAAAGGTGACATCATTCAAATCAAACAGACAAAAATGAAATTCGAATAAGGATTCTTGGCTCTGACCTTGCACCCTGCTGACATTTTCATACAAACACCGGGTACTATCGTATCTCCGGCAGCATGTTCCACAACCGCTGCCAATATCGTATTTATTGCAGACCATGAGGCCTGCGGTCTAATCGCGTAGCAGAGACACTATGTTCAGTCGCCTCAAGAATAAATTTTCAAAGTCAAAAAAGGGTGCACAAGCACTCCCTCTCCACGATAAACCATCGCAAACTCCTCCTGTCGTCTCCTTACACAAAAAAGGTTTTTTCAGTCCTGACTGGAAGCCTGGTGACGTGATAATGGACAGGTACAAGGTGGAAAACGTAATGTCCGGCTCCATGGGAAAGGTTTTTATCTCAGAGCATCTGGGTTGGGCGATCAAGATGGCTATCAAATCACCCAAGCCTGAGGTTCTTGCTGATCGGGAGGGGATGAAGCGAATTCTCATGGAGGCGAGTGCCTGGATCAAGATGGGTATGCACCCGAACGTTGCGGCATGTTATTATGTGTTGGCTATCGAAAAAATTCCCCATCTTTTCATTGAATTCATTGATGGCGGCAGCCTTGATGAATGGATAAAAGCCGGAAGATGCAAGGATCTACGAACCAGTCTTTCTCTTGCTATCCAGTTTTGTCATGGTATGGAATATACCCATTCGCGAGGGATTATTCATCGTGACATAAAACCGCAAAACATTCTTGTCACCAAAAACGCCCTTCTGAAAATAACTGATTTCGGCATACTGCTCCACAAGGGTGAAGAAGAAGAAGTTGAAGAAAATGAGGCGACAGATATCTGGCAAGCCGATAACAATGCAACTGTCGGATTCCGAGGCACCCCCGGCTATGCTTCTCCTGAACAACTGCGGAGCGCTCATGACGTGGATCAACGGACGGATATTTTTTCATTCGGACTCTGTCTATGGTTGATGCTATGTGGTAAAAAACCTTTTATAAAAAATATCGTAAAACATGATATTCCGGAGCCGGTGCCCTTTATTCCTGCGGTTGCCTTTCCCCCTGTTCTGGTGAATCTGCTGAAGAAATGTGTCGCCTATGATCGTGAAGACCGGTTTAGCGATTTTGCTTCTATTCGAAAAGTCTTAAATGAGGCACATAAGGCGCTGTTCGGCGTTTCATCCCCTTATGCCGAATTGGATAATATCGATCTCAGAGCGGACAGCCTTAACAACCGCGCAGTTTCTCTTTTTGAGCTGCGCAAAACTAAGGAAGCCTATGCCTGCTTGAATCAGGCATTGGAAATTAATGATCTTCTCCCGGAAGCCATCCACAACCGCCTTGTTTATAAATGGCGGCAGGGTTCCACTTCCCCCGCTAGAATATTGCGGCATATTGAAGCAACCAAAAAACGCGCGCCCCAAATCGCTCTTCTGGATGACCTTGTCGAAGAACTCAAAAAAGACCGTGATGCTGAAAAAAAAGGACACCATGTTACAAGAGAAACATTCCCGGAATATCGTCTTTGCATACCCAAGGTGACTTTGGAAATATTCCGTGAAAGCCAGCTCCATCGTTCCGTTCAGAGAAATGTCTTGAGTCTCATGGAGAGAAACCAGCATGAGGAATGTTTTAAAGTAATCTTAACGGCTTGGCGAAACAACGGCTTTAAGAAAGACACAATATTGAACAAAGCCTATGAAAAGATAGTGGTAAAAGGAGAGAAAAATTCGGTGGTTGGTGGACAGCGTTTGCTTACCCTTAAAGGCTCAGGCCAACCAGCAGATTATTTGGCGTATATTCCTGGAACCAATACTATTGCTTGTGTAGATCAGGATAGCAAAATATATATTCGTGACTTCAAGAAATCAGAGGACAGGGAAGTTTTCGGTAAAAAGAACCAACCTGTCAGGTCCCTTGCGGTTTCGCCCGACGGTGAGAGGCTGGCAGTGGGACATGATGATGGTTCCGTATATTTATGGGCTGTGAAGCTTGGTCAAAGTATTACCGCCGGAATCAAGCATGATGCACCGGTTTCTGCCTTGACGTTCACACCTGACGGCCGCGGTCTTGCCTCGGGCAGTGAAGACGGGTCCTTGAAGATTAGAGGTATTGACTCAGGTGTAGAAAAAACAGTTTCCATTGTAAAGGGTGGTTCTATCCGATCCGTTGTTTTTGTTAATAAGCAGCTTGATATGGTAACTGGAAGCGAAGACGGGCGCTTACGTTTTTGGGAGGCCGGAGGTAAAGAATGTGTCAGGATAATTGAGGCGCACGGACTTCCGATTATTACCATATCTTCAGAACCATCGGGCCGGAGATTTATATCAATCGGCGAGGACTGCCATATTAAGTTTTGGGACACACCGACAGGCCGCTGCATAAACACTATTGCGTCTAATGATGAGGTAATTACCTCGGTACTCATGCTCCCTGATCTCAAAACCTTAGTCTCGGGCAGTGAAGACGATATTGTCCAGCTATGGCATGCAGAAAGCGGGACAAGCATACTTACGCTCGACGGCCGTGGTGACGGCATCACCTCTCTTGCTCCTGGCCCTAGGCCCCATACCTTTTTTGCCGGCAGAAGGGACGGTGCTGTGTTGCTTTGGAATATTATTTATAAACTACAGTTTCAGTAAGGTCTGGTGACGCATAATCCCTATTATTTCAGAATAATTGCGAGCTTATGATGGTAGATTTTTTAAAAAATGTTGGGCGCTGGATTTTTTGCTTATTTCAGCAAACGAAATTTCAATGCGCCGGACAGACGGATATCGGTAAAGTCAGAAAGAAAAACGAAGATGCGTTTCATTTTATGGAAGACAAGGGGATTTTTATTGTTGCCGACGGCATGGGAGGTCATAATGCCGGCGAGATTGCCAGTAGGGTTGCGATTGAGACAATGGTGCGTTTTTTTTCCAAAAAATGGTGTCAGGTTTTTAAAAATCCTGAAGAGGTGAGACACTCTCTCATAACCTCCTTTCGGATTGCCAATGATAAGGTCATAAAGGTTGCGGCAACTGATCATGATTTGCGGGGCATGGGCTGTACTTTGGTTGCCTGCATGATAGAAAACAAGAAGCTGCATACCTGTCATGTTGGAGATGCCCGATGCTACCTTGCTGCTGGTGGTGAAATGAAACAGATTACCAACGACCATACCGTGGCGGCAAATTATGCAACCGATACGCTTAACAGTGATACGGTGTCAACTCTTGTGCCCACAAGGCATGTGGTCACCAGAGCAATAGGCTTTCCATTTCCTGAAGATCCTGAGTATCATTGTGAAGAACTCCCGCCCGAGGCGAAATTGCTACTCTGTTCAGATGGGCTGTGGTCAATGATTGACGATGCAAAAATGCATCAAGTGCTTAAAGAATCGCCAACCCCGCAAAATGCCGTAGACAGCTTAGTCGACATGGCTAATGCCGCCGGAGGGCTCGATAATATTACCGCCCTTGTTGTGTTTTCCTGAATCCGTGAGCGTTCGTCAGCGGCCCGTCTGCTTCGGAGTCTCGCAGGCTCGCTTACCTGTCGGGAACTCTTCGATATCACACTAGGATAATCGAATTCATTCCCTTCGCGAATCCGGACCTCTGACGAACCGAACGTTCACGGATTCAGGTTTTGTTAGATCTCATCGACATTCTTTTCTTTGCAAATCGACACTCTCCCTGTATGTTTTCCATGTTTTTTTATCCAAATTGAGCGTTTCAAATTTTGAAACGCTCAATTAAGTTCCAGCAATGGCTGTGCAACAGTTTTTCCTCAACAACAATCGCTGTATATGTATTGATATGATCAAACTGGGTATAGATACAGGCGGCACCTTTACAGACTTCATTTTGCATACCGACAACGGTATGGAAACCTTAAAGTTGCCCTCGACTCCTGAAAACCCTGCCAAGGCAATTCTGGAGGGGCTCTCTTCTTTCTTTTCAAATCCACCGGATACTCTGGAAATAATTCATGGCACAACTGTGGGAACAAATGCCTTTCTGCAAAGAAAAGGAGCCAAAACAATCCTTATCACCACCCATGGTTTTGAAGATGTTCTGTTTATCGGGCGTCAGAACAGGGCCAAGTTGTACGATCTGAATCTGCGCCGACCTCCGGAAATTATCGACCGCAATTCTTGTGTCGGTGTCAAAGAGCGCACGCGCTGGGATGGATCGATTCAGCAACCTCTTGGCAAAACCGTGGGGAAAAGGGTGCGATCATTAGCTCGCAAAGTACATGCTCAATCAATTGCCATCTGCCTCCTGCACTCCTATGCCAATCCGGAACATGAAAAACAACTACAAGCAAGTCTCAGGGACCTGGAAATACCGGTTACGTTATCTTCGGAGCTGATCCCTGAATTCCGTGAATACGAGCGACTCTGCACAACGTTAATAAATGCATACATTGCTCCGGTAATTTCGTCATATATAGAAAGCCTCGCTGCACAATTACCCGGGATTCCTGTTTTTGTTCAGCAGTCAAACGGCGGCATTTTGCCTGCTGCAGGTATTGCTGACCATGCTGTGCAGACAATACTTTCAGGCCCTGCCGGTGGTGTATACGGTGCTTTTCATTTGGCCGGTGAAATAGGGCTGTCCAGGATAGTTACATTTGACATGGGAGGAACTTCCACCGATGTTTCCCTTTGCGACAGGGCGTTGACCATGACCCGTGATTATGCTATCGAAGGATTTCCCATCAGAACCCAGGTAATTGACATACACACTGTGGGCGCTGGTGGAGGATCGCATGCCTGGATTGACGCCGGCGGCCTTTTGCAGGTCGGACCGGAAAGCGCCGGTGCCGATCCCGGCCCGGTATGCTACGGCACAGGGCAAAGGATCACGGTCACCGATGCCAACCTATTCCTTGGCAGGCTCCTCCCAGACCGGTTTCTTGGCGGCAAGATGGTGTTGGAGAAGGAGAGGGTGGACCAGTATATGGAGATTTTGGCTGAACAGCTGTCCATGTCGTCCGTGGATGTTGCCCTGGGCATCATAAAAATAGTTAATGCCAATATGGTGAAAGCGATACGCGCGGTGTCCGTAGAGCGGGGACATGATCCCGGAGAATTCTCCCTGTTCGCCTTTGGAGGAGCGGCAGGCCTTCATTGTTGTGAGCTTGCTTCCGATCTGGGCATAAACCGGATCGTTATCCCCAACCGGGCCGGTATCCTTTCCGCCCAAGGCATGATCCTTTCCGAGCCTACCCTTGATCATGTGCAGGCCCATTTTCTTTCAGGATCGGACCTTACCAAGGAAAAATTGGCAGCAGCATTCTCAAAGCTCGAAGGTAAGGCCAGGAAGGAAGCCGATGCATTAAACCCTGCTAACGCACAATATGAGATCCGGAGGTTTTTGGATCTGCGCTATAAAGGACAGTCCCATGAACTGACCACTCCCTTTGTCGATGATTTCATGATGAGTTTCCATAATGCTCACCAATATGCCTATGGGTATGATATGCAAACCGTACCTCTCGAGCTTGTTTCCATCAGGCTTAGCCTGCGCATGATCCAACCCATGATCAAACTTCCAAGGTGTGGTGAAAAAACTGCTTCTTTGCCGCAACCTCTGCAAATGACTGATGTCTATTTTGAAAACGGCAGCGAAACTCTGCCGCTTTATCTGCGCAAGGACTTTAAACCGGGAAATGAAATAGCCCCTCCCGCTCTAATCGTTGATTCGTACACGACAATCCTCTTGCCGGACGGATTCGCATTACGAGTCGATTCCCTACTCAATCTTATTATTGACAGGATTTCCGAGCATGATAACAATTACTAAGCACAGCTACAGATTTTCCTAAAGATGTTTGAGAGCTGCATAGACCAATCATGGACAAGAAACATATTAACGATATAGTGGAAGAGCTTACTCTTCTTGCTGATGTACTAAGCAAGGGACAGATCAGGGTCGGTGCCCATTTCGCAAATATCAGTGGACCTGTCTTTTTTAAAACTAAAAAAAAAGTAAAAGGCGATAAAATCACCATCGAACTTTCGCTGGAAGCCTTGCTTGACAACAAGGACCTTGAAAAAGGTGCCGTTGCCGCGGCTGTAGGAAAGGAAAAATTTACGAGCAAAAAAGCGCGCAAAGAAAAACAAAGAAAACCATTTCCAGCGCCAAAGAAAACTGGTCTCAACAGCAAAAAAATAAAAAAAGACTTAAATAAATTATGGAAAACCGTTTCAACAAAAATTGTTAAACAGGAAGCCGCCGGCCAGGAAGATATCACAGCCCTCCGGAGGTTTATCACCACTAACCCATACGCCGGCAAGCCATGGGAAAAAGAATGGCTCTCCTGTTGCGACACCATGAAAAAATGCCTGGACGCCGTAACATCAGGAGATTATCAATCTGCCACCGCCCTTGTTGCAGAAAGTAATCGCATGAGGAAAAACTGTCATAAGATGTTTAAATGAACCCCGCCGCTATCAGATCGGTTACTGCAAAAACTTTTTGTAACAAATCCACGTACTGATAGTATTATCCAGTGCCATTATTTTGCTGCCGTATCGCCCTGTCCATCCAAAGCTTGAGTGATTCAATAACCTTGCTTTTCTGCGCGGATGTTGTCCATTGCAGGAAGGGCCTGCCTGTCATCCGTTTTAAAAAAGCAGCCAAGGCACGCTCTGAAGGGTCGCGTACTTCACCAATTTTGTGCAGGTTGAGCCACAGAGCCCGTATTTTTCTGGACTGCGGGTCTTGGGCCCGGGGGATATCCTTTCCTTTTATGGATCGGAGCTTTGGCGGTTTCGGTTGCCATCCGGCCTTGCGGAAAACTTCAAGCAGCAACCGCGCTTCCTGCTCGGACAAGTTTTTTGCATCTTTTTTGGCTATATGAATTTTTGCAAGTTCCGCGCGTGAGGGCATTTATTATACTTCTCCAGGTTGAGCATCTTTCCTACCTTTAATATAATCATTGAGGGAAATTGCCAAGAAACCATACGCAGGAAAAGAATTACAGCAAGAACTGCATGGGTTTTGGTCCTGTAAATTCCTCCGCTGCAGGATAATTTATAAGGTCCACCCCCATGACAAAATCATAATGGTTTATGTGATTGGCCACAGAAAAGACGTATATGAAAGTTTCACCGCTTTTCTCAAATCCGATGGAAGAGAGTTAGATATAACTATTCGAAATATTTGTTAATTAACCGATTAAAACCTTCTATTATGTTGATGGTCCACCCTTTGGAAGGAAATGGAATTGGGATCGGCTATCATAACTTTACAATACGATATTTGGGGGTGTCATCCGGATATGGCAATGAAACATCAGGTCTATATTCCAGGCAGAGTTTATCCTGTATTGATGCATGGCAACGAAGGGTAGAATATTTTCTATACGGCAAAAAAAACCCCGCAAAATGCGGGGTTTTTGTCATGATCGAAATGTAGTTTTACAGCTGGACAACCTGGTCGGCTGCCGGACCTTTAGGACCGTCAACAACCTCGAATGATACCCGAGCGCCCTCCTGGAGGGATTTGAAGCCTTGGGCCTGGATTGCGCTGTGGTGAACGAAAACATCGTTGCCACCGTCTTGCTCGATAAAGCCGAAACCTTTTGAATCGTTAAACCATTTAACTGTTCCTTCTGCCATCTTGTACTACTCCTTTGTGCTGGGTTCCTTTGGGAACCGCTTTTTTAATGAGCCGGATCATCAAAGTACAACCCGGTAACAGTTTTGTTGCCAAAACTGGATGTATACTGTTATACCCTGGCCGAAAGGCCGAAGTCAAAGGCCACCGCCCGGCTGCGTTGGGGTTTTCTTTTTCCCTTGGCAGGTCCCGGATTTTTTCTGGTCCTGGGGGGTGGCTTTTGTATTGTCGCTTTTCCCCCCGGAACCTGGGGCGCGCCTTTAAGGCCGGAGCCTTTATCGTAAACCAGTTTTATGCCGCAGCGCTCAAGAGCCCTGATCATCTTGCGGTCGTCGGGGGTGGTAAAGGTGAAGGCCTCACCGGTGCGGCTGGCGCGGCCGGTGCGGCCGGACCGGTGTGTGTATGTTTCCGCCGTTGCCGGCATGTCGAAATTGATCACATGGGAGATCCCGGACACATCAATGCCGCGGGCGGCGATATCGGTGGCCACCAGGATATTGTAAGTGCCTTTCTTGAAGCCGTCCAGAGCCAGCTGCCGTTTCTGCTGCGTCAGGTTGCCCTGAAGTGAAGTGGCTTTGCAGCCCGCTTTTTGCAGTTGCAAGGCCAGGTTCTTGGCCTTGTGTTTAGTTCTGGTGAAAACGAGGGCCGTTGCTATTTCTTTTTCATGCAGAATTTTTTTAAGCAGGGCGGTCTTGTTTTTTTGTTCAACTTCATAAAACACGTGGGAGATGGTTGCGGCCGGCTTGGTGTGATCGATCTGCACGGTGGTGGGGTCGGTCAGGATGTCCTCGGCCAGAGAACGGATCTCTTTGGGCATGGTGGCGGAAAATACAAGAGTCTGCCGTTTCCTTGGCAGATTTCGCAAAATCCGGCGGATGTCCGGTAAAAAGCCCTTGTCGAACATATGGTCCGCCTCATCCAAAATCAACATTTCCACGGTGGAAAGGATTATGGCGTGGTCGTTTACCAGGTCGAGGAGGCGGCCGGGGCAGGCAACGATAATATCCGCACCCTGGCGGATTTTGTTGATCTGGGCCTGTTTGCTTACCCCGCCATAGATGACAACGCTGCGCAGGTGGGTGTGTTCGGCCATTTTGCCGATATAATCATGGATCTGTTCGGCAAGCTCCCTGGTGGGGGCGATGATCAGAGCCCGAATTTTGCCCTTGGGGCCTGAATGGAGACGTTGCAGGATAGGTAAGACGAAGGCGGCGGTTTTGCCTGTACCGGTCTGGGCTAGGCCTAGAAGATCGCGCCCGGCAAGAACCGGGGGGATGGCCTGCTCTTGAATAGGGGTAGGTGATGCATACCCGCAATCTGCAAGGGCTGTTTGGATCTGGGGGTGAAACGTAAATGCTGTGAAACTCATTAAAACTCCTTTCGTGTGATAAGTAACCACGGGCAGTGAAATCGTTTTTTCGGCCCGCGCTCGGCAATGCAGCATCATAGGCTGCTTATGGGCAAGTAAGTTGATTGGTTTATTCTTTAATAGTGGGAGAAAATTTCTGATGGAACAGACTGTTGAGGATTAGCTCAGATGAGTGCTCTTATCTTTATTGGGAAATATCCTGAATATGATATTCGGACAGCCTCTGTTTACCAGGGACGCCCTTCTCTTTCGTCGCGGGAACGCGCTTCCTTGACAACCAGAAGCCGCTTGTTAACACTTTTCCCATGCAGCATCTCTACAGCTTTTGATGCATCTTTTTTATTTTGCATTTCAACGTAGCCAAAACATTTGGATTGCCTGGTAAAATGATCGGTTATAATCCGGACGCTTTTTACAAAGCCATGGCTGGAAAAGAGTTTTTTCAATTCCGTCTCGGTCATGGTGTGGGTAAAGTTGCCGACATAGAGTTTCATGCTGTCTTCCTTTTAAGCGATCAGCAAAAAACTTCTACGGTTGCGAACGATGTAAGAAAAAAAGAACAACGTGGGCGGGAAAACGTGAAAGAGTATGCTTCTACTTAAAGTAGAATTAAGTTATCCGCAAAATCTACTCTGTACTCAGTTTTTTTGCAAGGAAAAAATCTGCTTGTGCCAAACCTCATTAATTCAATGAGAAGATAACGTATTATAGAAAAAACGCTTCTAGCAAATTCTTTACTTTTTTTTGACATCCGCTTTTCAGTTACATATTATTTGTTCAGAAAACGGTGGTAATAATTTGTCTTTTCCTTATCAATAAGCTTTGATTAGAGGTGGCCCGCTATGCTGAAAATGTTGGCGAAGTTTTTAAAGGTTTTGAACTCAGATGCCGAGCCGGGGCAAATCAGCCTGGCTTTATGCCTTGCCATGATCGCCGGTCTTACTCCTCTGTTTTCTTTTCATAATCTTATAGTGTTATTGCTTGTTCTGGTGCTCAGGGCCAATCTTTCTGCTTTCATCTTGGGCTGGGTGGTTTTTTCAGGACTTGCCTATCCGATGGATCACTTATTCAATGGTTTCGGTCTTGCCCTTCTCCAGGCTGAAGCTTTGCGCGGCCTCTGGACATCCCTTTATAAACTGTCCCTTTTCCGTCTTGCCCATTTTAACAATTCCATTGTCATGGGCAGTCTGGCCTTTTCTCTGATTGCCTTCATCCCGTTCTTTTTCCTGGCAAATTTTATTGTCAAACGCTATCGAGAACATGTTCTTGCCTGGATTCAAAAAAGCAGGATCATGCAAGTTTTTAAAGCAAGTAAACTCTATACGATATATCAGAACATACCTGGATGGGGAGGAAGTGGATCATGAAAAAATGGCTGCGTTGGCAGGGATTTGGAATTTTTGGCGTAATTATCATATTAATATCGCTCTTTTGGTTTGTTTTTATAGATCTCATTGTTGCCAACATGATTGAAAAATACGGCACTGAAATAGTGGAGGCCAAGGTAGATCTTGAAAGCGCGGACCTTTCATTATTCCCGATGGGCCTAGCATTAAAAGGGTTGCAGGTGACCAACCCAGATGAGCCCATGACCAATGCAGTGCAGATTGACCAAATGGCCATGTCCCTTGAAGCAGGGCACCTGTTGAAGCGCAAAGTCATTATTGATGATATGACGCTGGAGGGTCTGCGTTTCAATACGCCGAGAAAGACTTCCGGTGCGGTTGTCTTAAAAAAGACCCGCATGAAAACAGTGGAGGACTCGGAAAAAAAGGATTCACCATTTGCCTTCACCCTGCCGAACTTTGACAACCTGGACGCAAAAGAAATTCTTGAAAACGAGAACCTTGAGACTCTGACTCTTGTCAAAGAACTTGAGACGGAAATACAGGCAACAAAGGACAACTGGCAGGTCCAGCTCCAGGGACTGCCCGATGAAAAGAAATTTCAGGAATATAAAACCCGACTTGAGAATCTTAAAGGCAAAAGTGGCGGTGTTATGGGAATTTTGGGCGCGGCTTCCGACGTCCAGAATCTCCACAAGGATGTCAAAAAGGATCTTGAGGCGCTCAAAAATGGCCGCAATCTTTTTGAGCAAAAAAGAGCGTTTCTCAAAAACAGACTGGACCAAGTTACTTCGGCCCCGGCCCGGGATTTTAACCGGTTAAAAAATAAGTATACCCTTTCACCGCAAGGCCTCAGCAATCTAAGCAGGCTGTTCTTCGGGCCGCAGATAGCAAATTACATCAATAAAGCCATTACCTGGTATTACCGCGTGAAACCTTACCTTGAGGGGGGCGCTGAAAAGGGAAAAGAGGAAGCAGGAGCTAAAAAGATCCGTGGCAGAGGAGTTGATGTCCGTTTTGCCGAAGATGAGCCGGTACCTGATTTTCTCATCCGGCGGATCAAGGCTGCAGTACTGATAAAGGCAGGCGATTTACAGGGTACCATGGAAAACATAACACCCGATCAAGATATCACCGGTTTGCCCCTTACTTTTGCCTTTTCCGGTGAAAAACTGAAAGGCGTGCGTGCTCTGTCCATCAATGGTATCCTTGATCATATTTCCCCTGAAAGCAGCAAGGATACCATCAACCTCATGCTAACGGAATATAGCGTGGCTGATTTGTCTCTTTCCAAAGACAGCACACTGCCCATAACCGTAAAGAGCGGGCTTGCTGATCTTAAACTCAATAGTGTGCTGGCCAGCGGCAATATCTCCGCCACCTTAGTGGGTTTCATGAAAGCAGTTCAATTTGCTGGATCGGACAGCCAGGATAAAAAAATGTCCTTTAGCGGCGCCGTACAAGACGCATTGGCTGGTGTTTCAAGGTTCTCCATGCAAGCTAATGCATTCGGGACATTGGATAATTATGATGTAAAACTTACATCAGATCTGGATGGTGTATTGAAAAATGCAGCAGCCGGAATAATAAAAAAACAGAGTAAGCATTTCGAGAAAGAATTAAACGGGGCAATACAGGCCAAGGTCAACGGTCCCATCGACAGGCTGCAGAATGGTCTGCTTGATCTTGGTTCAATTGATAAAGAGCTCACCCAAAGGCTTAATATAGGAAACGACCTCCTGGGAGGTCTTAAGATTTTTTAAGGTATATTGTGGGCTAGTCAGGTAATATGAATATTTCCTGTCTGTGATAACAGATGCGTATATCCAGGGTCGCCATTAATCTATGCTGTCAATTTCAAAAAGTGCCATTCCTTTAGCCGAGCGCATGCGGCCTGACCGCATTGAGGATATTGTTGGTCAGCAGCACCTGCTTGATAAAGGGAAAATACTTGACCGTTTGATACAGCAAAAATATTTGCCGTCATTAATCCTTTGGGGTCCGCCGGGTACCGGCAAGACTACCCTTGCCCGCATCCTTGCCCGGACCTCCGGGGCTGACTTTGTGTTTTTTTCAGCAGTGCTGTCAGGGGTGAAGGAGATACGGGCGATAGTGTCTCAGGCCCGGGATGCAAAAGAAGAAAGGGGGGCCGCCACTGTACTTTTTGTGGATGAGATCCACCGATTCAACAAAAGTCAGCAGGATGGCTTTCTTCCCCATGTCGAAAGCGGTCTTTTGACCCTTATCGGCGCAACCACTGAAAATCCCTCTTTTCAGGTAGTCGCTCCTCTACTTTCCCGTTGCCGGGTGCTTGTCCTGAACCCACTACATGATGAAGATCTACTGATTATTGCTAAAAGGGCCCTTGGCGATACAGAAAAAGGCTTGGGAGATTTCAACCTGGTCTTTGAAAAAGGGGCCCTTGAACACCTTATAAAAATGGCGGACGGCGATGGACGCAATCTTCTTAACAGTCTTGAGATTTCGGCATCGCTTGTTGAAGTAGGTGTTGATGACAAACGCATGGTATCGCTGGTCTTGGCAGAAGAGGCGATCCAACGGAAAAGTTTGCGCTACGACGCAGATGGTGAGGAACATTACAACCTGATTTCCGCCCTACATAAGAGCTTGCGCGACAGTGATCCGGACGGCGCTCTTTACTGGCTTGGTCGTATGCTCAAGGCAGGTGAGGAGCCGCTGTATATTGCCAGACGGCTCATCCGTTTCGCTTCAGAGGATATCGGCGTTGCTGATCCCCAGGCCTTGACCATTGCCATTAGTGCGCGAGACAGTTACCATATGCTTGGTTCACCGGAAGGGGAGTTAGCTCTTGCCCAGGCTGTTATTTATCTTGCCACGGCAGCCAAGAGTAACGCTGTTTATTCTGCCTACAAAAAGGTGCAGCAGGAAATCGACCGTTCCGGCAGCCTGCCGGTCCCTTTGCATATTCGAAATGCACCTACCGGACTCATGAAACATCTGGGATACGGCAAGGGATATGAGTATGCTCATGACAATCCGGATGGTGTTGTTGATCAGGATCATCTCCCTGATAAAATCAAAGGGAAGCGATTCTACGATCCAACCAACAGGGGATACGAAGCTGTAATAAAAGACCGGCTGGAAAAGTGGAAAAAAATCCTCAAAACCAGAAAAAAAGCATCGACACAATGACTTTTTTTTATTTTAGGTACGAAGTATACTTGTATGCAGTGAATATTCACTACTATTTAACTTCTATATTTATATGACTACTAAGACATATCGTATTCGCATTTTCCTGATCATTGCTCTCCTTATTTCCTCTTTGGTGTTTGCGCTTTCAGTTGGCCCTGTTTGTGCAGCAAACCAAAAGAACGTGATTTTTTACTCGAACAGCGTGCTTGGGGAAACTGAGCCTTGCGGCTGAAAAAGCAGACAATTGGGCGGTCTGTCCAAAAAAGCACACATGATTAAGGAGATCCAGAAGGCAAAGGATATACCCTATCTTATTCTTGATGGAGGAGCCCTTCTGTTCGATAATGACCGTTTGTTCCCAGGCCGTCAGGAACAGGCACTGGTTACGGCGCAGGGTATTGTCGAGGCGTACAATCTCATGAACTATACTGCGGTCGGCATTGCGCCTGAGGACCTTGCCGGCGGACTGGATTTTCTGGCGGCGATCCGGGAAAAATCGAAATTTGCCTGGTTAAGCGCCAACATTGTCAGAAAGTCAACCGGCAAGGCTATTTTCCCTGCCAGTACTCTTACGAAAATAGGTGATCTCACCGTAGGCATTATCGGCATCACCGGGAAAATCCCCTTTTATACGTTTACGGAAAAGGATGATGCACATGTCATTCCCTGGCTTCATGTCCTGCCTGGTCTTGTCAAAGAACTCTCCAAAAAAAGTGATCTCATTGTGCTGTTGTCAAGCCTTGATGCCCGCCAGAATGATGAAATAGCCAAAAAATTTACCGATATTCATATCATTATCCAGGCAATGCATCATTCTTCAAATAAATACCCCAAACAGGTCGATAATACTGTTCTGTGTCAGGTCCTCAAACAGGGTAAATATATGGGGGTTCTGGAATTTAACTGGAGCCCGTCCAGTGTATGGGGGCATAATAGAAACACCTTGCTTATTCAGAAACAAAGAGAGTTTGAAAGGTATGATTGGGAGATCAAACGCTACACCCAAATTAAAAAAACAGACGCGAAGCAACTGGAAGTGTTTAATGATCTGGTCAGGCGGCGAGATGAAGCAGGTAAGGAGCTGAAAAAAATCGAGGATGCCATTGAGCAGGAACGGGATAAGAGAATAATAAGCGCCACCTTTAAGAACCAGTTTATTGCCCTTGAAAAAACTTTGCCTGATCAAAAAGATGTGCTTGCCATCGTGGAGGACGTCAAGAAAAAGGTTAATGAGTTGGGGAGAAAAAGGGCTTTGCAAAACAAGAACAAAAAGATTTTGCCGACATTTGGCAAAGGGATCAATCTAGTGGGCAACAAGGCCTGTGCTTCATGCCATAAGGACCAGTCTGCATCATGGAAGAAAACCCGGCACGCCAAGGCGTTTATTACTCTCCTGGTAAGACAGCAGCAATATAATATGAAATGTATACCCTGTCATGTTACCGGTGTAGAAACAGGGGATGAGCCCTATGCCTATTCATTGCCGGAGGCTCTTCATCACGTAGGATGTGAGGTGTGCCACAGCCCTGGCAAAAAACATGCGACAGATCCCAAGAACCATAAACTGCCAAAGCGTCCGGCCCCGGAAATCTGTCAACGCTGCCATACACCGGAACGTGATGATACCTTTGATTATCAAAAGGATTTGAAGTTAGTCACCCACTAGTCCGCATTTCTCACAAGCGATCTACTGCGATGCCGGAAAGTATTGCGTCTACTGCGTTGCGCTCGAAAAACATCCTCAACGTACTGAAAGTACGCCTGCGGGTATTTTCCTTCCCGCGCCTTGTATCCACGACACTTTCCGGCATCTCGCTACGACCTTTGTGAGAAATGCGGACTAGGTTTTTCATTCTTGCCAAATTAATCATTCCAATCCCGGCACATTGAAAGAAGTCTACCCTGACTTGCTGAACATCTATTGGAGATATTCCTTGATAATTTCAACAGCCAGGGGAGAATCCCAGTTACGGCCGCCGATTAGTTTTTTGCGAAGGATACCGTCTCGGTCAATTATGAAGGTTTCAGGGATGGCGGTGATGCGGTAAGCCTTGGCTGTTTTTGCTCCGGAATCAATTAATATGGGCAAAGAAACCTTGAGTTCGGAGAAAAATTTTTCTGCTGCGGTTGGAGTGTCATTGTAGAGAACAGTAAGCATCTGAAAGGGCTCACCAGCCAAAGACTTGTTAAGGGCAGTCATTGATGGCACTTCTTCCCGACAAGGTGAGCACCAGGGCGCCCAGAAATTTAAAAAGACAACCTTTCCCTTAAGCTCGGAAAGCTTCCATGTAATTCCCTTTGTGTCTTGTAATTCAAAGTTCGGGGCTGGTTTGTCTATTTCAGCACCATAGGGTATTGCCGGTTTCCTTTCGCATGCAAAAAAAGAAAAAAGGGATATAGCGACGAAAAAATATAATTTGATCGTAAAGTTTGGCATACGCACATTCTACATATATTATTCGACACAGGAGTCAGTGCCCATCTCTTGCCGTTCATCAATGGTGGAACAACTGCTCAAACTTACGGCAAAAATCAGCAATGTGATTCCTATAAACAAAACGATCATTTTCTTTATTATAGTCATGTGTTGTGGAGCCTCTTTTCTAGAGTATTATCACCAAGGATCGTAACAAATTATTCCCGCGGCCCCTGCTGAAACGTAACTCCCGTTTTCCTCCTGCAAACCAGTGGAAATATCCCCTTAGGCACGCTGCAAGGAGACATAAGGAATAAATGCGCGCGGATTATATTCATCCTTTTTCCCCAGCACGACAATATGTTATCCAGTATAGCATTGCTATACAAATGATGCTGCGTTAATCAAGAAGACGTTTTTCTCCTTCAAGTTTCTGGATAGAGCCAACGGCCTGAGTAACTTCAAGAACGCCCATGTACTCTCCGGAGTCGCTGTAGACGGGAAAATAGCGAATCAGTACCTTGTCACCTCTGAAATTTATCCAGAATTCCGCCTTGTCGCGTGTACGATTCTTGAATCCATCAACAATGGCCCGCACGGTATCCAAACTTTTTTCCGGATGGCATTTCTCCACCTTTCTGCCGATCACCGATCGTGTGCGGGGGAATAATTTCTCCTTATCAAGCCGGTTGAAATATGCCACTGTATCTTGGGCATCAACAAAGGTGAGTTCAAACGGCAAGGACTCCATAATAGCGTCCAATTGTTCATAGGAAAGGTTGCGGATCATGAGTTTTTTGGCCTCCGAGGTTTTTTCAACCTCTTCCACCATGGTGATAAATTTCATATGCGCCTGGGGGCCGTATGTTTCGGTGTCGAGTCGATTGAATTCAGCAAGCAGATGGACATTATCCTTTTCATCCATGACCTTGCGCCCCATGGCATAAAGTATGTCGTTTTCTTTCCAGATATGCTCAGCCCTGATTTTAAGATACTCCAGGCCTTTTGCGATGAAATTTTCTTTTTTGTCGGAACCGGCATCCGCCAAACCTGCGAGTTCGATATTCATGTTGCTGAGAAGTTCACGCTCCATTTCATGTTCTTTGAGCATGACGCCAAGGGGACCGCTTGCCACCGGAATTCCCCTTTTTTCCATGAGTGGAAATAAAAAATTTTCTTCTTTTTTGTTGTGAATTTTATCGCCGAATTCAAGAAGGAAATCAATGGATCGTTTGATTTGCACAGGATCTTTAAGGGTGTCATCAAGGTTTTCAAGGGAATTTTTTAAAACTTCCATGCTCCGTTCAATGAGTTCGTGTTCTGCTACAAGAAAGTCATCCCAGCGGGAAAAATTTTCCATGATACCCTCCTACTAATTTGAAATTATTGTAAAATGTTAATTGTAGTACGCTAAGTCAAAACAAGTGACTGAGACGGGAATATTTGTTATTGAAAACCATGATGGCGTCGCAAAAATTTCTATCTACTGCGTCGTAGCGGGTTCTCAGGTACTCGGCATACCTGATGTATGCACCCCAAGGGCATTCGTTTCACAGCACCTCCGCGCCCTCGACACCACTACTCCTTGGATAGCGAACTTTTTGCTTAGCCATCCCGTGACTTTTTAAGAGTTATTTAAACCATGTCATGAAGAACAAAAGATTTCCTTGATATAAGTCAAAGGTTTGTTTTTTTGCGCGATTAAATATGATGATCCCGCAAAAAGTCGGGAAAGCGGTTAACGTGCCATGTAATTTCAACTAGTTACAACGTAATACATCGATGAAATCGTATTTTTTACGATTTCATCAAATATGAGGGGTACTTTATTCATCAGTGCCTGGTAGAAAATATTCCATGCTGAAACTTCTGCTTATCCAACCACCGGTTGAAGATTTTTACGATACCGACATCAGGCTCCAGCCCTTAGGGCTATGTTATCTTAAGGCTGCGGTAAGAAAATATCATCCCGACATTGAGGTTGTCATCAAGGATTATCATCAGGGATGGGGCAGAAAAACCATCCCGATTCCCAAAGAACTTGCGTATCTGAAACCATATTATGCCTGGCCCGACCAAAGCCCTTTTAGTACATTTCACCAGTACTACCATTTTGGCGCCGCCTATCTCACAATAGCCCGGGAAGTTGCTGAAGAACACCCCGATCTGGTCGGAATTTCTTCATTATTTTCGCCATATTACCGGGAAGTTCTAAAATGTGCCGCTGCGATCAGGGAAATGAATGATGTCCCGATCCTTCTCGGTGGATCGCACGTGAGTTGTTGCCCGGTTGAAATGCTTTCCGATCCCAATGTGGATTTTGTTATACGAGGGGAAGGGGAAAAACCACTGGTGGAATTGCTCGATGCGTGGATGCACGGAACAGGATATGAAAATGTCGCCAATTTGGGATTTAAAAAAGAAGGGGAAATGGTCTTCAATAAGGTAACGGATAATTATCCTATCAATGATTTGCCTATTCCGGACTTTTCCGACCTTTCTCCATCACGATACCTGTATGAAAAGAAACCAATCACCTTTTTAATCACGTCGCGGGGATGTCCGCACCGTTGTTCCTTTTGTTCGGTCAATCGTACTTTTGGGAAAAAATACCGGAGAAGGACATCTGAATCAATTATCGAAGAAATGGAGAAACGCTACGCAGAAGGGTATCGGGTGTTTGATTTTGAAGATGACAATCTCACCTTTGACCAGGCTGCCGTGAAAGAATTATGTCTTCAGATTATGACACAATTCAAGGATAGGGAGGTGCAGTTGTTGGCCATGAACGGCATTTCGTATAAAAGCCTTAATAAAGATTCTCTGGAATTGATGCGGAAGGCCGGCTTTACCCGTCTGAATCTGGCTCTGGTCAGTGCTGACCGGACCGTTCTGAAGGATATAAGGAGGCCGCATTCGGTAGAGCAATTCAGCGAGGTAGTGGATCAAGCATTTACTCTTGGTTTTACTTTGCTTGCTCACCAAATTCTTGGATTGCCGAATGATTCAATAAAGGGAATGATCGACACCATGATTTTCCTGGCCAGACATCCGGTTTTGATCGGCGTTTCCGTTTTTTACCTAACACCTGGATCTGGTATTTCTTCGTGTTTTCCACAAATGCACGCTGATGACATTTTCAAATCACGGTCAACGGCCATGGCCATTACTGATAAAAATTGTGCTCGTGATGCCCTTAATACTCTTTTTATATGTGCGCGAATTTTAAATTTTATAAAAGGACTCACGTTTGATGGCGAGAGAGCGGGCCTCATCGAAATCCTCCAACCTGACACGGTCCACGAGCCCCGGACACGAAGCGGCATAATGTTGTTTGAAAAATTACTCAAGGAAAAATGTTTGTATGCCATTGTTAACAGAGGCCTGAAGCCGGTTGAAAAATTTGATGGTTCTCTGTTTTTCAGGATATTTAAGGAACTGCAATGGCTCAGAACGCAGGAAGGAAAGATTGTGTATTGGGATAAGGTACTATAAGCCAAATTGAACCTTGCAAATATTGAAAAGGAATATATATTTCTTTGCATTGATTCCAATCGGAAAAAAAATTATCAATTGCCTTTTCTTTTCTTCTCTAGACAGAAAAATATGCTACAATATTTTTTCAAATCCTTCAGACCTTTTCGTTTGACATTAGACTTGACGCTGCTATAATCAATTATCTTGATAAATTCAGCATTTAAAGGATACTGATTTTATTAAAATTTGACATTTCTGTAATTGGGCGCACTGATAAAATCTAAAAACATTGCTAGAAATTCCTGCCGGCATCCGATGCTTCGATCTACTCGAAGGGGGTGGGAAAACGGAAAATACCTGAAATTATTAATGAGGGAGACATGCGACTTTCGGGCATTGAAACTGTACTCGTAGTAGATGATGATCCTGTCATTCTTGAATTGATTGCCGATATCTTGACACCTTTGGGATTTACTATACATGTTGCGTCAAATTGTTCTGATGCGCTCGAATTTGCATCCCTTCCTGATAAATCTATCGATATGCTCCTTACCGATGTGGTTATGCCCGACATGCTTGGCCATGAACTGGTGGACAAATTTAAAGTAAAATGTCCGCAAGCCAAAGTGCTGTTTATGTCCGGCCTCCTTCGTCCTTCAAGCGCATACAACGAGGAAGATCCCGAGAAAAGTTTTTTTATTCAGAAACCGTTCACCCCTGACCAATTACTCTACAAAATGAAAAAGATGATGTAACAATCAGGTAATCCTGTACATTTTTTTTACAACCACCAGTATCCATTGCTTTCCTGTACCCTGTTCCACTAAAAAATAACCCAAACATTCAGCCGCCAGGTAAAGGGCTTTTCTTCAGGCGCTCTCTTTATCATGGCCTTTTGAGTAATTTATTCCAGTCAATGGTTTTAAAAGTCAGGGTGAGAAGATGGTCGTCGTTGCTGACGTGCAAATGGATATTGCTGAAAACCTTCTTTGCGATGGGCTTGACCGCGGAAGGTGGAGTCACAGTGTCATTGTCGCCAATATAAAGCCAGGTTGGGACCGATATTGTCCTGCCGGCATAATCTGTAAATTCCGGGAAGTTGAGGGCAGGGGCCAGGAGGATAAGACGTCTTACCTGCTCAGGATTCATTATGGCATAGACCGTGGCCATTAGACCTCCGAAGCTTGAGCCCACCATGATGATATTGGCAAGGTTTTTCGTGGTTTTTTCAAGCTTAGCCAATCTTTCGGGAAAGGGACCGGTAAAATCCGGCACCAGCATGTCAGGGAAAAATTTTTTGAAATATCTTCCCTTGGTGGACTGACTGCTACTATCCAGCCCGTGCAGAAAAATTTTATTCATCGATTTGCACCCGATGTATGGCAAATGGCGACCAGCTTTGGCAGGTGGGCATGATTTCCATGCTGTTGATATTGATGTGTGGCGGCAGGGTTGCAACCCAGTAGATAATCTCGGCAATGTCATCGGCAGTAAGGGGCTGCGTGCCTTCATATACCTTTTTCGCCTGTTCTTTGTCGCCTTTGAACCGAATAATGGAAAATTCAGTTTCGGCAATTCCTGGTTCGATGTTCGTTGCCCTGATATTGTGGCCGAGAAGATCGGCGCGCAGATTGTGCGAAAATTGCTTAACAAAAGCTTTGGTGGCGCCATAAACATTGCCGCCAGGATAGGGCCAGTTGCCCGCAACCGAGCCAATATTAATGATATGGCCATTGTTTTTCTCAACCATCCGCGGGAGTATGAGGCGGGTAAAATAGAGCATTCCATTGATGTTAGTGTCAACCATGGTTTCCCACTCATCAAGATCTGTCTGGTGGGCTGGTTCTAAACCAAGAGCAAGGCCCGCATTATTAATCAGCACATCAATGCCTGCAAAGTCATTGGGCAGATTGGAAACTGACTCTGCAACAGAACTTCGATCCCTAACGTCTTGACAAATTGTGTGAACTGGTGTTGTTTGTCTCAATTCTTTTGCAAGAGATTCCAAACGTTCCAGTCGTCGGCCGGTAACAATAATTTTCCATCCATTTTGTGCGAAAATTCGTGCACAGCTTTCTCCGAAGCCGGAGGTGCCGCCGGTTATCAAGACTGTTTTTTTCATGTTTGTTCCTTGTGATATCGTAGGCTTACAGGGTGTTACATTGAGTAACTATATTTGTTTCATTGTTAATAACTATATCAGCAATATGGAATGAGCATGGAACATTCATGCATATCTCGAAAAAAGATATTTGGCAATACTCTTGCTTTTTGTTATTATTGGCATTCTTATAAATTATAATTTATAGATTTAATGTAATCGTATTGGTTAAAATAGAGTGTTTGTCTCAGTTTCTGCTGAGTGGTTTGCCTAAATTGCGGTAAGGTTTGTTTATAATTTATGCAAGATTTACGTGAAAAAATCATTTCATCCTTAAATGAAACCACCGGTGACGATGACCTGGTGAGTGCTTTGAGCCGTATTGTTGAAGAGCATGGCAATAGAGCATGTCAGGCTATTTTTGACGTGCTGGTCCATTTGAATTTTGAGCCCCATGAGGCCGAAGAATACTGGCGTAAAGTAACGGAACACTATGAAAAGCTGAATTCCCGATTGAGCAGAAAAATAAGCCTGCGCACCGCTCTGTGCGACTATTTCCATACAATAGAAAAGAAACTGGTAAATCCTAAACTCATTGAAATATCACTTTTTGAAAAAACGGACAAACTGACAAGATTCGACAGCCTGACTGGTCTTTTCAACCGCCGCTATTTTGATGATGCATTGATCCGCGAAATATCAAGGGCAAAAAGGTATTATACCGATCTATCCATTCTTTTTTTCGATCTCGATGATTTTAAGCTGGTTAATGATTATTACGGCCATTTGGCCGGCGATCTGGTTTTGCAGGAAGTCGCCCAGATCCTCCTTCATGAAAAACGCGATGAGGATATTGCCGCCCGTTATGGCGGCGAAGAACTTATCCTCATTCTTCCCCAGACATCAAAGGCAAATGCTTTGGTAACAGCGGAGAGGATCCGCGAAAAAGTTGCCCAAAAGGTCGTAAAATATCGAAACCAAAACATCCGTGTCACCTTAAGTGGAGGGGTTGCGTCGTTTCCCTATGACGGGGCAAGTATCATGGATCTCCTCAACGATGCGGACAATGCTCTTTACAATGCCAAAACAACCGGTAAAAACAAGATTACCCTGTTCAGCGCCGATAAAAGACGCTTTATCCGTATTGATTTCTGCAAGGTCATCAAGGTTAAAGAGATAGGTTTTGATAACTCCATCACTCTTTCCGGAAACTGCAAGAACCTCAGCGCCGGCGGGTTGCTTTTTTTGAGCAACAAGCCCTTTGGCATCGGCACCCGAGTGCAGTTGGAATTAACTTTTAACAATGAAAATCCGCAGGTGATTCTTGGTACCGTGGTCAGAGTCGAAGACTTTCAGGATAAAGGAGTTGAAATCGGGATATCCTTTCTGGAAGCAGATAAAACAGCCAAGAGTGAGATTCTACATTATCTTTTAAAACAGCTTGAGGAAAAGAATCTCTGATTAAAGAAGTGCCTAAAGTTTGAAGTGCCTAAAGTGCCTAAAGTTATGGTATTTTTCTAATCAGACTATTATCAGTGCCCCTTTGAGGGGTATAAATTCTTACGCCTTAATTTGATTCATCAACGTCAAGTCCTCATTCTTTCCGGGATTAAATAAAAAAAATGGTGCCAAAGATCATTTCCGGAGGTCAAACCGGGGCGGACCGGGCGGCTCTTGATCTTGCCATGGAATTAGACATCCCCTATGGCGGCTGGCTGCCCAAGGGCAGGAAGGCCGAAGATGGTCCATTACCCTATTCATACAATTTAAAAGAACTTTCTGTCGGTGGGTATCCAAAGCGCACGGAACAGAATGTTCTTGACTCGGACGGCACCCTTATCCTCTCGCACGGCAAACTTGCCGGCGGCTCAAAGCTTACCAGAATACTAGCCCGGCGTTTCGGCCACGCCTTGCTCCATATTGATTTTAACAGGGTCACTTTACCGGAAGCGGTTGCTCGTATAAAGGAGTGGATCGCCCGTGAGAATATCAAGGTGCTCAATGTTGCCGGCCCAAGGGCAAGCGAAGACAAGAAGATTTATCAGGCAACGAAAGATGTTTTGCGAGGTATTTTCCTGTGAGAACGGAAAGATTTTTCCGACGGAATAATCCGGGCTAGGACAATCGGCGCGAGTCAAAATAAAAGCCAAGAAGACCGTAAACCGTGCTCCACAAGATTCCGTTAAACAGCTCTATATAAAGCTGTTGTCTGCCGGTAAGCAAACTTCCCGGCTCTACCAATCCGGCAGAAACAACCATGAAATATCCGGGTATGCCATGGATAACCAGGAGAATGGCGCCGGAAAGGCCGAACAGCATGCCGACAACCGGAATTGTGCTGAGGCTTGTCAAAGCCAGGCCGACAGGGGATACGACCAGGCCCATGAAGATCCCGGTAATCTGATAAATCTTTTCAGGATATCGAGTCTTAGTCCAAAAATATGCTGTTACCGGTATTACGGCAAGAAAAACGAGAAGGTGTTTTGTCATAATGTGGCTTGGATGCTAGAGATTTTGACAAAATTGAATGTATTTACTGGCAAATGTCAAGGCATTAAAGAAAAAGGTGAATCGATGTATTGCTTGAGCCACATCTACTGTGATTAAGAATTTTTCTGGTGTTTGATCGAAAAGTCACTGAGATTGGATTGGTGAAAAGGATAATGGAACGTACCTTTTCGTGAGCATTCCTCCGTGCTCATCGGAGATAAGCAGAGATCCGGTTTGAGCGGGGCGGCGGACTGCGAGTGGGTTGTTATTCCTGAGATGATGTTGTTGTTCTCAGCAGACTGCCATCGCTGATCATATTGGCATGCAATTCCAATCGGGTAAGGTTGGTCAACTCTTCTATGCCGGACAAATTGCTCATTTGTTTACCACCAACACATGAAAGTGTTGTTACTTCATGCGCATACGTAAGCCCCAGATTAGAAACGCAAGCAGCGAGTTTGGCATCCCCATACTGTATATCAGAGATTAGCCGTCGTGTATTTCCAGAAGAGCCATTACCGGAAGTATTCTATCGTTCGTATACCCAACGGTCGCCATCTTCGTCAAGAAAGCTGAAGGTGTTGCCGGTTTGGCTTATGGTAAGTGGTATTGTTTTATTCGAATAACTTCTAATTAATGTATCCGCAATTATTCCATCCACTGACAGATCGCTTCCATTGAGTGTGCAATTTCCACTCCCGCTGATATCGTACCAGGGCGGGGCGTGGAGAAACCAGGTATAACTGCCGTCAGCATTGAAGGTCCATGTACTGACCGATGCATCGACTTGCAGCGGGTTACCCTGGGGATCCAAAGAGCCTTCAATTGTAGTGGCACCCCACGATCCGGTAAGAGAAAAGCCAGTCGGTGCAGGAGTATTGTTTGGCTGTTGCCCGGAGTTGTCTCCATCTGTTCCTCCGCCGCAGTTTATGTGAAGAATGGAGAGAAGAGAAATCACTAGTATGTGCTTAATATATTTCATTTTTATAACTTCCTCCGTTGTCCTATTACATAATCAAACCAAGACTTTTAACTTAAATTTATAAATATAAAGAAGTTATGGGATAATGATCACTTCCACATCATCGATATACCAGCCGGTGCGTTCACCACCATCGTTATTGTCATAATGGTAAAAGGCGAGCAGCACTGTCTGGCCCGCATAGGCAGTGAGGTCTATGTCCCTCCTTGTCCAGCCGCCGGAATAATACCCTATGTTAGTACCGACATCGTTCCAGGTGGTCCCGTTGTCAGTGTAGTTGAACCACTCCCAGAACCGCAGATGCAGCGCTTCATCTCCACTAACACCTGGCAGGGGAAGGGGCGCACTGATCAGTCGGCTGTCGGCATACGTCGGATAATTCCCGGTCAATACCGTGCCCGCACACTGGGTGCCGGTGTAACAGCTACCAGGCCCAGCCGTCGGCGTGCCGACCTCCCAAACTCCTTTATCAATAGTCCAATCTGGGCCGCCGGTTTCAAAATTCTCATCAAGAGGGAGAGGATTTGCGATCACTTCAAAACTGCCAGTGGCTGTGCCGCCGGGCGTGGTCGCGGTGACGACGCGGACACCAATTGGTGCCGAATCTGCAATTTCAAATTGCACGTCGTGCCGTGTATCATCTCCAGTGCCGAGATCGTTGACAGTTACGCCAGTTCCATCGATGGTAATGCTTGTGATGTCCAAGAGACCGGTGCCCTGGAGCAACGCCGGCACGGACATCCCAATAACACCGTGGCTCGGGCTTATGGTGGTAATAATTGGCAATGGGTTTACATCGGTGGTTGTGAACGAACTTACAAAATCCTCTGTCAGGCTGTTTCCTGCTAAGTCGCGGATACCGCCTGAGCGCACGCGGATGGTATATGTTTGGTTGTAGCCAAGGGACTGATCCGGTGTGAAGATGAAACCGGAATCGCCATCCACAATGAATGTGCCGGCCACTTCGGTAGCCCCCTGAAGGGAGAAGTTCAGTGTATTGACTGTTCCTTGTTGGATTGGCTTATTGAAGCTCACGGAAATAGAGTATCCACCGGCAATACGGTTGCTATCAGTTCCGTATTGTCATGCAGCACTTCCAGCGGATCGCCGTTGATGTCCGTGGTCGTTGTGGGCGAAATATTGCCCGAGGCATCAGTTGCAATGACCTCAAAGCTGTTCAATTGATTCGGAATAAGCGGCACGGATATATTGAACAGTCCACTGCTTGAAGCGGGTGTTTGGACACTTTGTGAGCCACCGCTTACCGACACAATGCTGTTGGGTTCCGCAGAACCGCTTACCTGGACTGAATCCAGATTGGTTATTGCCGGCACCGGATTAACCAAAAGCACATCTGGTACTGTTGTGTCGGGAAGCTCTGTTTGGAAGCTGAACAATTGCACACCATTGGTCGGCGTTTGCAAACCGTTGCCGCAGGTATCTTGTATGCCACTTGTAAGATGCACATGAATGACGCTGTCCTCGGGCAGGTTTGTTGCCGGAGTATAGGTTAAAGTATTGTTTAAGGCATTAAACAAACCGGTACCTGGAACCGGGTCTCCTGAAACAAGCTCTCCGGCCGAAACCACGCCATTTACATACACGCCAAATGTGCTTGCAGTGATGTCAGAAGGATTGAATGCAAAGCTTCCGGGATTCATTCGGTTGGTAAATTGTAGCACGATCTGCTGATTGAGTGGCTGTTCGTTAGAACCGTCTATCGGTCTTATAAGGGTTGATGTCGGCGCATCAACACCGGTGCAGGGCTGCTCTGTGATAAAGGTCCATTGGAATGTATTTTCCATCTCCGCGCCGCTGGCCAGGCTGCATAATGCGCTGCCGGGCGTCTGGTCAGCACCAACAAGTGTGACCCGGTACATAGTGTTGGGCGTCAGGAAAAATTGGCTGAGTGGGTCAGGGAGGCCTAAACGCAGGACGGCAATGGTGGTTCCGCCAGCCGGCGGATGTTCTACAGTCAGGTCAACAGGAATATGACGCACCGGCTCGCCAAAGGGATCCAACTCCTCCAGATAAAAGCTGCCCGTGTTGGCAAGATCAGCGGAAATTACCTGTATTCCCCGGCTCGGATCAGAAGGATCGATCAAAGCGGTCTGCACATTCGTCCACGTGTCTGCTGTCAGGCACGCAGATTGCGGTGAAAGGGTTGCTATCACCGATGAGGTCAGCGGTATTTCGCGTTGATGATTGAGTGGATTGATGCCGATGACTGCAGGTGGCATATCTTCCGGTAGGGGAACAAAACTGGCGGGATAACAATATTGCAGGCCGTGCCGTCCGGTCCGGTATCTACCGTCAGAGTTATATTTTCGGCAGTAATGGCCTGGCAGGCGATGATCTCGCCCTCCAGGAGGGATTGGACCCAGAAAGAGGTGGCAACTGTCCGGCCAGGTTGGATATGACCAAAATCGCGAATGACATCTGATTCGGGAATGGGGTCGCCGTTTTCATCCACCAGGAGCGCCCCGCCGCCGACAAAAAGCTCCAGGCTTGCATAATGGGCCGGGAAGGGGGAGTTGTTGGTTATTTCCACGATCAGGGGATATATTTCATTTTCGCTCACATCAGGGCCACTGGGATCGCTGGGATGACGGACCACCACACTCAACTCCGGAGGTCCGTGAACCTCTACCGTGGTTCTGGCAGCGCCGCTTACCGGCACGGGCTCGGGCAGTCCTCCGCCGGTGAGAAATCCGGCAAACCGTACCTTAATTTCATGAGTGCCTTCTTCATCGCCACGGATAATGAACTGGCCGATCCCTGTCTCGCCCGGGCCGATTACACCAATATGAACAGTATCGATAGGTCCATCCGTACTTACATCCGATACGTCAGAACCGATCCCGGCCCTTATCGGCGTCAGGCCGGTCGGCAAGACAATACCGGCATTCATGTCGGCCAGGGTGAACATTTCAGTCGTATTAAAAAGCGCGATGGTTACCTGGAAGAATTCCTTAAGTGTTTTAATCCTGCCGTCAATGATGATAACGCCCGGGATAGTCTGGCCGTCATTGGTTGTTATTACAACCAGTTGCGCGGAACTTCCTCTGGAGGGCGTGCCGCCGCCGCTCGACGGAAAGCCTCCTCCGCCACCGCCGCTTATGCTCGTCCATCCTCCTCCTCCGCCGAAACTTACGGTTCCCCTGGTTCTGGAAACGGCCACCGGTTGGGAGATAGTAACTTGCTGAGAACCAATGGTGAGCACCACCGTAAACATGGAAACATTAAAGTTCGCCGGATCATCCAAGTTGATGACGCCGTTGGCGACCAGTTCTTCGATTTCTTCGGTGGTAAGGGGCCGCGCAGTAACCTCAGAGATAATGACCTTGGAAGGATCCACGTGCACAATTTGTACAGGTTGGGCATAAGCCACCGGTTTGGGTGCCGGGGTCAAATTGTCTATGGCCGAGGCTGTCAGCGTGTTTTCCGTGTTCAAACGAAGCGGCACGTCAAGACAGAATCTCTCAGTATTGGCATCCAGGTCAATGGATACAGGACGGACGCCGCCCTCAATCCTTACCGTTGTGTCAGATCTGGAGGTGCCGCAGACCTGGATACTGCTGAATATGGTGGCGCCCGGCAGAGGATCAAGTACGGGTGGGGTGAGGGAAGCGGGCGCTACAGTAATTATTACTGTGGCTTCGTTGCTTGCCGCTGCTCCGTCATGGGTTGTATATGTAAAGGAATCCTGTCCATGAAAACCATTGTCCGGTGTGTAGGTGAAGGAGCCATCACCATTGAGTGAAAGCGTGCCATGCTGTGGCGTGGATGCAAGGATAGCGTTCAAGGTATCCCCATCAATATCTGTGTCGTTAATAAGAACTCCTGCAGCAGCTTCGACGGTAAGTACTTCATTCTCGTTAGCACTGTATGCATCATCATTAGCCACAGGTGCATCGTTCACCGGGTCCACCGTGATGGTCACTGTGGCTTCGTTGCTGGTGAGTGTGCCATCCGTGGCTGTATAGGTGAAACTGTCAACACCGTTGAAATCAGCATGCGGGGTATAGGAAAACGAGCCGTCTTCATTGAGAGTGAGGGTGCCGTTGCTTACATCGGAAACCAGGTTGGCAGTCAGTGCATCGCCGTCTATGTCTATATCGTTTATCAAGATTCCGGCCCCTGCATCAATGGTAAGCATTCCGTCTTCATTAACTGAATATGCATCATCGTTTGCCACCGGTTCATCGTTCACCAGGTTTACCATGATGGTCACTGTGGCTTCGTTGCTGGTGAGCGTGCCGTCCGTGGCTGTATAGGTGAAATTGTCGGCGCCGTTGAAATCAGCATTCGGGGTATAGGAAAACGAGCCGTCCGCACTAAGAGTAAGGGTGCCGTTGCTTACATCGGAAACCAGGGCGGCAGTCAGTGCATCGCCATCTATGTCCGCATCGTTTACCAAAATTCCGGCGCCTGCATTAATGGTAAGCGTTCCGTCTTCATTCATCGAATATGCATCATCATTTGCCGCCGGTTCATCGTTAACCGGGTTGACCGTGATGGTCACCATTGTTTCAATGCTCTCCAATTCGCCGTCATTTGCTCTGTAGGTAAATGTATCGGTGCCGTTATAATTCTGCTCCGGGGTGTAATTGAATGAGCCATTGCTCTGTAAGGAAAGTGAGCCGTGCATTGTAGACGCAACCAGCACGGCATTAAGAGCATCACCGTCTTCGTCCGTGTCATTGGCGAGCACATTATCTACCAGGGTAGTGTCCTCATCGATTGCGTAATTATCTGCATGAGAAACAGGAGGATGGTTTGGTACGGAAACGACAATCATCACCTGATCAGAATCGTTGAGGTCGCTGTCACTCACCTGCAGGAGAAAGACATAAGTGCCTGCGGCATCGGGTGTAAAAGATGGCGAAGGTGAATCTGCGTCCAGGATGTTCTCCTGGGTAAGTGTGCTTTCAGAAGGCAGGGAAACAATGGTCCAGGAAAAAGTAAGGCTTCCGGGACCGTTATCGGGGTCTTCGCTGTCACTGCCGTCCAGCAGTACGATTGTTCCAAGTTCCACTTCCTGGTCCGGCCCGGCATCGGCATTGGGCGGCACATTATGAGGTTGGGCATACACTTCCACTTGATCGGTGTCAATAAGATCGCCGTCGCTCACCTCAAGGGAAAGGAGATAGGTTCCGGTCACATCGGGGCTAAAATAAGGATAGGGAGTCGTCGCATTGAGTATGTTGCTGTCAGTGAGAACACAATCAGGCGGCAGGGAGGAAAAGGTCCACTGGAAGCTTAAGGGATCGGGCCAACTGTCCGGATCATAGCTTTGGCTGCCGTCAAGTTGGGCGATGTTGCCCAGCAGTACATTTCGATCGGGGCCGGCGTCGGCGTTGGGGGCCACATTGGTTCTCTCGACCATGATTTGAACTTGATCGCTATCTGAGAGATCGCCGTCGCTTACTTCAAGGGTTAACACATAAGCGCCAATGACATCGGGGACGAAGCTGGGAGCGGCGGAATCAGCATTGGCAATATCGCTGTTGGTTATTGAGGATGTAGGTGGCACTGAAGCAAAAGACCAGAGATATGTCAGTGGCGCAGGACCGCTGTCCGGATCACTACTTTCGCTGCCGTTCAGATTAATCGTTGAACCGAGAAGCACGTTCTGGTCCTGTCCTGCATCTGCTATAGGAGGCTCATTCGTCTGGACCACTATCTTACATCTGGGCAAATCACATCGCAGCACACAAATAAGGCCGTCTTTTACAGTAATCAGCCCATCTCCGTTTGCATCCCTGGGATCATCCGGGCTGTCGGCTGGGGTGTTACGTGCAGCGAAAATGGCGCTTATGTCATTTCTGTCAATGGCACCGTTATCATCAGCATCGCAGACCGCTATGGGAGGCTCATTCGTCTGGTCCACTATCTCACATCTGGGCAAATCACATCGCAGCACGCAAATAAGGCTGTCTTTTACAGTAATCAGCCCATCTCCGTTTGCATCCCTTGGATCATCCGGACTGTCGGCAGGTGTGCTACGTGCAGCGAAAATGGCGCTTATGTCATTTCTGTCAATGGCACCGCTATCATCAGCATCGCAGGCCGCGCCGCGGACAGGGCTTGTTAGCAAGATGGACCAGATAACGCTGATTAGAAAAACAATACCGATTGTGTACTTCTTCATCTCCTCCCTCCCTTTTTATACAGACCTCCACACTCAAGTTTATAAAATATGCGAAAAAGTATTAGTTATTATAAAGTGCCGTTCCCAAAAGCGGATGCGGGCAGGATTTTTTTCTTCGGCAAAAAAACAGGGTTCCTGCAATGCCGCTTCCGAAAAGTAGAAAAGTGTCCGGTTCCGGGACCGGTGACGTTGATAGCTGCCGAACTTGAATCGACGGCTAACATTACAGCATCACGCCCCTTGATATCATTGAACTTATCAAACCGAAAATCTAGGGTAGTGGAACCGAGGCCAATGGCATCGAAAGACACTGACGCCAGGACAAAGGAATCGGGCTGCAGGTTTGCAAGATCGTTGTCGTATAGCAAGGAAAGCTCGGCAAGGTCGACAACTCCCGGTGTTGTCAAGGAGAAGTCTGTAAGTGCCTCGAAAAAAAAGGGTTCGCCAAGATAGGGTCCGAAGGTGACATTGGTTGCAGCGAGGACAGAAGGATCGAATAAAATGTAAAGGTCAAAGGATGAAACTGTCTCATCACTAAGTTCCGATACCATAATATCCACGCCCAAGGAATCATGAAGCATTAGGTTAGCCTTATTCTGTTGAAAATCAATGATAATGGCTTGGGAATTTGATGCGAACAAAAGGGTTGAGATGGAAATCAGGAAAAATACATAGAGTCTCTGTTTCATGGCGACCTCCAATGTATAAAATTTTATTGTAAATAGTTATTTGGTGTTTATAGAGTAAGGGATTTGAGCATATTATTTTTTGCTAGGAAAAAAGGGAATACGAAGAAAGTACCTTTTTAAGGCTTATATTGTTTGTGAGATTTCTAGGAAAAAAGTGCTAGAAGATATTTGATGCTAAGATTTGTTATAATATTTTTGTATTAGAACTGGGCTGAATGAAAATGAGAAGCACTTTACAAAATATTGAGTGGGGTAGGGTGGATGATAATGATTTTTATAAATATTTTGAAGCCCACTTGGCTGCCAGGGTGCGGTTGGAAACATTTATTTTTTTGTAGGTATTATACAGGTGGGTTTTTACGGTGTGAAGGCTGATGTGGAGCTTTTTGGCAATTTGGGCGTTGGATTTGCCGAGCGCCACGAGTTTGAGGATTTCTGTCTCCCTCGTAGTTAAGTGGGTCCTGGGATTGTCATAGGTTTTCTGAGGTTTTGCGAGCAAGAGCTGGGCCATCTTTTTGCGGGACATCCAAATTTCCCCGGCAAACACGGCATCGACTGCTTTGCGGACAGCTTCCGATTCATCTGATTCATAAATAAAACCCCTGATTCCCATTTTCAGAGCAAAGTCCTCGACACCGCAGTCCGGATGCAGATTAAACAACACAATATTGTTTGTTCTTAAAAGACTTTGTAATTCCAGTTGCAAGGCTTTCATAATCAGGTCGGCGGATTTTCCCAAACAGTCATAAAGAATCAGGTTTTGCATACCAGAATCTCCATTCATGGAAAAAAGAGCAGGAGATGGTGGTTCAGCGTTACTGCCCAATGCAAAACGAAATTCTGTATTTCTTCCGCTAAGCATGGTGACAATAAGCTGGTTTTGAAGCATGTTCGGGCCGATTACATGAATGCATTTTTCTGTTTTGCTCACGGCGCGGGTTCCCAGCTTTATTTGGATTAACCTTGCTGCCTTTACAGCAAAGTTTAGGGTCGGTATTGTTAGCTTTCTAACTTTTTAGTGGAGAACATTAAGAAAAATACACCGGATAAAAACAAAATCAATACTATTCTGCAGTGTTGGTCGTTTTTATAGAGGAATGCTTAGATGTTGCTGCTGGAATATAGTACCTGATTTACGAGTTCGAGCAGGGTATCAGGAGTGAAGGGTTTTTGAAGTATTTGTTGGGCGCCGAGGGTTTTGGCGATGGTGAGATACCGTTCCGGTTCTATGGTGCAGCCGCCTGATATGGCAATTATTTTTATATCAGGATATTCATGTAGCAATTCGTCGATGGTGTTCAGACCATCCTTCCGAGGCATGAGGATATCGGTTATGACGAGATCAGCGGGATGTTCATGAAATTTCTCAATGCCTTCTTCACCGTCACACGCTTCTGCTACTGCATATCCTTCCTTTTCAAGGACCATTTTGATGATCAAACGAATATTATTATCATCTTCTATTACGAGTATTCGTTTTGCAGTATCAGGATGGGCCATATTTTTCCGACAGGCAATGAGAAGTGATAATTCTTTCCAAGCAAAAATAATCGGTTACAATAAAATAATTATATCATGCAACTGCAGTCAAAAACAAAACAAGTTTGTCTCCGTCATGTATTTACGACTTATTGGAGAGGCAGTAAGCATGCAGCGCGGGCCTTATGTCAGTCATGTTGCTCTCGTGCCCGGTCGATATTACGAATGGAATCAACCTTCTCTTTATTTTTTTGTGCTAGGCGATTAGGTTGTAATCACAAACACGTAATGCTTCTTTTTCGATTACAAGCACGAGCACGAGCACGAGCACGATACAAACGGGTCTATTTGACCCGCATCAGGACTTTCAGTCCTTTTCATTCAAAACCCACCGTCTTTAGACAGAGGTTGTTGAGATATAATTAGTTTAGTATCCGAATGGAAACAACTTGTTCCAGCATCTGTAAAGTCTGCGACTTTCCAGATGGGAACTACATAGCGATTCATAATGGCCACGTTTTCATTTACAAAGCAAGAGAAGAGCTGGATCCTGTATGATGTTGCGAATTCGGCGTTTGCGCTTATCGTGCTCACGGCTGTCATGCCCATCTTTTTCAAGGAATA
>CALZHT010000060.1 GCA_945787445.1 uncultured Desulfobulbaceae bacterium | reverse complement strand
AAGATGTTATTCTGAAAATTCTTGATGCAGTCATGTCCGTGGCTATTGCTATGCTGAAACCACCTGGGCTAGCAGGTGTTAAAAATATTGGATAATCAAAAACTTAAATCAACTCAGAAAGTTCAGTAAGTTATTAAAAAGAAATTACATGGAAACACCACCCTATCATGTTGAGAAGTCATTTTTCCCAGGCGGCAGGGTCTATTGCTATATTGTTTAATCTTTACTGGCGGGACAAGCAGAAAGAGGGGGCCTGAGTTAAAAGTCCGTGTCTTTTATTTTTTTCACTTCATTTTTATGATATACATCAAAAAAGACAACCGTATTGTCCTTCATGATCTCACACTCCTCACAGCGTTCTTCCTGGCGCTTCTTCATCTTGCGGCATATCTTGCAGAAATAATAAATAATGCGGTAGTCCCGTCGACCCACATATTTCTTGAACCGGCCGTGATGGACACCCACCATTTTACCGTCCGCTTCATGGGGATAATCAAGAATACGGACAATAACATCCTGGATACGATCATGTCCGTTGGGATCCTTTCGTTTTATCCTCTTAAGTTTAATGGCGAAATGTCTGGTCGGATAGTAAATGTGCAGTGGCATAACGATCTTCTCTCCGAAAAAAATTGTTCAGTTAACCGGGCCCAGAAAGGCCCTTTAAAATTAAGGAGAATACCCTTGTTCTAATGCTTGGTACCATTGAGATCACTAGATCTCAATTTTATAAAAAACTTCATTGAAAGCTTGCCTTCTCCATACGGATATATTTATAAAAAGAATATATACTTGTCACACTCAAAGTGAGTAAACATGACAATGGAGGTGAAATAATGGCCTTTATAGAGATGAGCGGCGTCACCGGAAAAGTCTATGTGCCTGAAATGAAAATGGACATGAGGAAAAAACACTCCTGTCAGGATTGTTTTGTATGCCAAATGTGCTGCAACGAAAGATGCAGGGTCTGCCGCTCCTGGGAGCAGTTGGCCGGCAAAACACTGACCTTCAGACCCGGCCCCGGACCGATAAATATTTGCCCTACCTATGCCGAATAAACCTAAATTATCAGCCAATGGTGCAAAAAGTGTCCTGATCCCTCATGAGATACAGGGCAAAACAGGCGGCCAGCATAGGCAGGGCGGTAAAAAAGAGAAGGTTCACTCCGGCAAACGGCGCCATATACTGCTTATATGACGAGAGCGTTGATACGGCATGAAACATCAGGACCGCCCCGTAGGTCCATTTCTTCTTGATACCAAATACAAATCCGGCCAGGATTACCAGTTCAATGCCCCCGATAACCTTATAGAAAATCATGTCAAAACCACTTATGTGGTAAAATTTTTTGAACACGGCGGCAGCATGCTGGGGCCTGAGGAATTTGTCAATGGTCCACATCAACATTGTCACAAAAACTGTTATCCGCATAAGAAAAAGGGCCAGCGAAAGCCTGTTTGGTATCATTCGAATCCTCCTTTCTTTCCTTATTTATTTCCAGCCGGAAAGTCGCAGACTTTGCGGATGCTGGATCAAGTTGTTTCCAATTCGAAAACTATTTATATCAAGCATTGATGATTCCGGATAATGTCCCTTTTTACCACAGAGGACTCAGAGAGCACAGAGCAAATCATTATTCCAGCAAACGGCTATCACTTTGACCTTCATGTTCACTGTGGTTATGGAGAATTCAGCACATCACGAAAAAACTCTACCATCATGGCCCTTTGTGGGGTATCTTTAATGTTTCTCTTGGAGATATATGGCTGATTAAAAAACAATGCTCTTTGTAAACGAACGGAAAATACCCTACAAGAAAGGACTGCAACTCATCGATCTGGTGCCTACCATAAAACCGGGTGCTGACCTTTTTATCGTCAACGGTTTCCCGGTGTCCCCGGAAACAGTGCTTCAGGACAACGACAAATGCTGGCTTATCAAGCGCGGTGAAGTAACCGGGCCTGATGAGATGATGCACCTGCTCTATGCCCGGCACACACCTGGCGTTCAGGATAAAATCAAAAACTCGGTTGTCGGGATCATGGGGCTTGGCGGTCTCGGCTCCATGGTGGCGGTCGCCCTTGCCAGAATTGGTGTTGGCAAGTTGGTGCTTGCAGATTACGATGTAGTGGAGCCCAGCAACTTGAATCGGCAGCAGTATTTCATTGACCAGATCGGCAAAAGAAAAACTGAGGCAATGAAGGACAACCTTGCCCGGATCAACCCATATATTGGAGTTGAAACCATTGATGAGTTACTGACCGAAGAATCCATACCACGATTCTTTAAAGACGTAGATGCGCTGACCGAGTGCTTTGATGATCCTGCCATGAAGGCGGCAGCACTCCGGGCAGTCCTCGTGCACATGCAGGATATCGGCTATGTATGCTCCTCGGGCCTTGCAGGATATGGTCCCAATAATACGATAACAACAAAAAGGCTTCATCCCAACGTATACATTGTGGGTGACGGGATCACCGGCGCCCGGCAGGGAGAAGGCCTTATGGCACCAAGGGTGGGCATTGCCGCCCACCACCAGGCGAACAAAGTTCTGCAGATATTGCTGCAACAAGAAAAGTGAGAGAAATGAAACATATCATCTGCAATGGTGAAGCAAAAGAAATCAAACCGGACATGCTGCTTATCGACTTTATCAGAGGACTTGACCTCAACCCTGACACCGTGGTGGCTGAGTGCAATGGCAAAATCCTCAGGCGTAAAGACTACGATACCTTCAAATTGCATGAGGGTGCTGTCCTGGAACTCATCCGGTTTGTGGGAGGCGGCTGATAGTGCTGACCATTGCAGGAAGATCTCTGAAGTCGCGCCTTTTTACCGGGACGGGCAAATTTTCATCGGCCCAGGTTATGAAAGAGGCCATCGAAGCCTCTGGCTGCGAAATGGTTACCGTTGCATTGCGCCGCATCGATTTAAATGATCCAGGCGACGATATCATGGCCATGTTGGACAGGGAAAAGTACCTATTTCTGCCCAACACTTCCGGGGCCAGAGACGCAGATGAGGCTGTCCGGCTGGCACGGCTGGCACGTGCATCAGGCGGCGGCAACTGGCTGAAGCTTGAGGTCACCCCTGATCCGCGCACCTTGCTGCCTGATCCGGTGGAAACCCTCAAGGCCACGAAAGAGCTGGTCAAAGATGATTTTGTCGTACTGCCGTATATCAATGCAGATCCCATCCTTGCCCTGCGTCTGCAGGATGCGGGGGCTGCAGCAGTCATGCCCCTTGGTTCACCGATTGGCACCAACCAAGGAATGTTGACCAGGTTTCAAATCGAAATCATTATTGAACAGGCCCGGGTCCCGGTGGTAGTCGACGCCGGTCTCGGAGCGCCTTCCCATGCCGCAGAAGCCATGGAGATAGGGGCTGACGCCGTACTGGTCAATACCGCCATTGCCGTGGCCGGCGACCCGGTCAGGATGGCCAAAGCCTTTGCCATGGCGGTCATAGCCGGAAGAGATGCATACGAGGCAGGACTGGGCACTATCAGTAAAGAGGCGGATGCTTCATCACCCCGGAACGGGCTGGACTTTTTACGGTGAATGATAATGTTTGTCCTGCCCACCATTAAAGAACAAAAAAGCATGATTGCGGGACGGTCTGTAAATAACGTTGGACAGGCCCTTAAGACTGAACACCCGTCAATTCTTGACCTTGCCGCCCTGCTCTCTCCTGCTGCCGAAGAATATCTTCCAGCCATGGCGGCCCGCTCCGCTGAAATCACTGCGCAGCGCTTCGGCAGGACCATCCAGATTTACGCCCCGGTTTATCTTTCCAATCTGTGCAGCAACAACTGCATCTACTGTGGCTTCTCATCGGACAACAAGATAGAAAGGCATATGCTTTCCCTTGATGAAGCGGAACAAGAAGCTATGATCCTGCACAAACGCGGCTTCAACCATGTGCTGCTTGTCAGCGGCGAGGCTTCTAAAGCCCTGAGTGTGGATTATCTTGTACGTCTGGCAAAAAGATTGAAAGATAAATTTGCCGCCCTATCCATTGAAGTGCAACCCATGTCCACCGAAGACTATGGAACCCTTTTTAAGGCCGGCATAACCAGTGTTGCCGTGTATCAAGAAACCTATGATCGAAGGGCCTACAAGGACGTACATTTGTCCGGACCGAAACGAGATTTTGACTACAGGCTTGAAACCCCGGCCCGTGCCGCAGAATCCGGCATGCGGGAAGTAGGCATCGGCACCCTGCTCGGTCTTGCCGACTGGCGTCTCGAAGGGCTCGCCCTGGGCCTGCATCTGAAGTGGCTGAGAAAAAATTTCTGGCGTACCGGACTCACAGTCTCCTTTCCGCGTATCCGTCCTGCTGCGGGAGACTTTCAACCGATTGTGGGGGTCTCGGAGAAGGATCTGTCCCAGCTCATGTTTGCGCTACGGATATTTGATCCGGATGTGGGCCTTGTCCTATCCACCAGGGAAGAATCCAGGTTCAGGGACGGCATGATCGGCCTGGCGCCGACGCGCTATTCCGCTGGGTCCTGCACGGTGCCGGGAGGATACGGCAATCCGAGCTATTCCGGTGAACAATTTGCCATCGGCGATCAGCGCGGTATTGATGAAGTATGCCAAGCCATCAGAGAGAAAGGATTTGATCCTGTCCGTAAGGATTGGGATGCAGCGTTCCAACAAACCGGGAAAAAAGAGCAGAAAGCAGCGTAAATCACAAGGCAGAAGTGAGAAGTGAGAATACTTTCTATTAAATAAATGCAGGCTAATCAAGACTGCGCTTTAATATTTATATTTTATACATAGCGACATAAGTTCGAGGCGCCCAGCCAGACGAGGAACGAGCGAGGAGCCGGCGGAGTCCCGCTGTAGCGGGATGAGCAGGCACCGCAGCAAGTGACAAAGCATGATGGGATGTATCGGACTTATGGCGCTGTGTATAATAATTTACCAGTAAAAAGGAGAAAAGTGGCGATGCAGAACTTGAAAAAAATGTACACAACCATCCTTGGCGACCATTTTCCCATGGAAATGACAATTTCTTTCGGAGACCAAACCTTAGTGTTCCGGAAACGAACCTGGAAAATCAGCCAGGATGATGGCACTGTTGATGAACGTGGCATCCGTTACGGTGAAAATCCGGACCAGGAAGCGGCATTGTATGAGCTGGTCAACGGCAACCTGGTGCTGGGGGATTGTAAATTCATTGCGCCGGGCAATGGCCTGGTCAGCCGAATAACTGCCGAAGACATGCTGCAGGTGGGCAAGCATCCCGGCAAAATCAACCTTACTGATATCGACAACGGCCTCAATATTATCAAGTACATAGTTAACAGACCTGCCGCTGTTATCCTTAAACATAACAATCCCTGTGGTGCAGCTATGGGCGACACCCTGGCCCAAGCCTACGACAAGGCAAACAGGGCAGACCGCATCGCCGCCTTTGGCGGTGCCGTTATTGTCAGTAAAGCTGTTGATAAGGAAACAGCCGGACTCATGGCCCGGAATTATCTCGAGGTTGTCTGTGCGCCTGAATTCGAGGATGGCACCCTGGAGATTCTAGCCCAGCGTAAAAACCTGCGGGTTATCCGCATGGATGGTATAAACCGGCTGGCTGATTTTGAAAACTATCGCTTCGTGGATTTCAAGAGTCTGATTGACGGCGGCATCATCGTGCAGCAGTCTGCAGTCAATTCCATACGCACCGCCGCGGATCTGAAACCGGCGGTTACAACGTATAAGGAAAAAGAATACAAAGTGGAACGGGAACCTACCCAGCGCGAGATAGACGACATGATGTTCGGCTGGGCCGTAGAGCATGGTGTGACCTCCAACTCCGTCATCTATGTGAAAGACGGCTGCACCATGGGCATCGGCACCGGCGAGCAGGATCGGGTCGGTGTGGCTGAGATTGCCGTTTATAAGGCGTATGTCAAATACAGAGATATTCTCTGCTTCGACACCCATGGTATCCCCTATGCAGACATGGTCCTGCAGATCGACAAAGGCGAGCGCGACATGGCGGACAAGGAAGCCATCGACGCCAAGGCCCAAGAAGATAAGGCAGGATTGCCCGGCTCAGTAATGATCTCCGACGCTTTCTTCCCCTTCCGGGACGGCGCCGATGTGGGCATTCGCCAGGGTGTTTCCGCTATTTTGCAGGCCGGCGGCTCTGCCCGCGATTTTGAGACCATCGAAGCCTGCAATGAGGCAAACCCGCAAGTGGCCATGAAATACACGGGTCAGCGGTCTTTTAAACATTAATCACCTCTTCTCAAACACTTAATGGCATATAAATTCACCACAACAAAGGCGGCCTGGGCTTCAGGCCGCCTTTTTCTTTTGCAGGAATGGAAGTTGTTGCGCTGGGTCATCCACAGTCTCAATCAAATTTGTCTCGACTTCTATACATAACGATTTCATCATGGAACTTTATCGGTTGACGGTGATTTTCTGTCATTCTATCCTGACTCTAACAATAGATGTTTTTCGGTATTATTTAAAAAGGATCCATAGTTTTTGACGGTCAATATGGAGTATCCGTCATGAAAATTTTAATTATCGGCGCAACGCGGGGTATAGGGCTGCAGCTCCTTATCCAGGCTCTCGAGAGGGGCCATACTGTAACTGCCCTGGTTCGTAATCCCGGGCAACTGACCTTGCAAGATCCCGGGCTTACAGTAGTGAAAGGAGATATACGGGACGCTCAGTCAGTAACTGTTGCCATGGATGATCAGGATGGTGTCTGCTGCTGTATCGGTATCAGGCCGACATTTAAGCCTGTATCCGTGTTCTCCGAGGGCATTAAAAATGTACTTGCCGCCATGCAGGAAAAAGGAGTCAGGTTTCTTATCAACATTACCGGGATAGGAGCCGGCGACAGTAAAGGTCATGGCGGTTTTCTCTATGACAGAATATTTAATCCATTGCTACTTGGCCAAATGTATAAAGACAAAGATCGTCAGGAAGCGCTCATAAAGTCCAGTGATTTTGACTGGGTTATCGTGCGACCGGGCCTTCTCACCAATGGCCCGCTGCGAGGTGAATATCGCGTGGTTACGGACCTGACCGGGGTTAGAGTCAGAACAATTTCCAGGGCCGATGTTGCCCATTTTATGCTGGAGGAGCTTGTTGCCAGGAAATATATTGGGAAAACACCCTTACTGACTTATTGATACCAAGTCGCATTCAAATTCTAACTTTGTTGGCTGCGTCGTCGGCTTCCTAGCCTTGTTTCATTTACGCCTCCGGGGCCTCCTCTTTGCCGCCTTATTACTTCTTTGAATGCAATTTGGTATAAATTGAGCAATGAACAGAACAAAAAGAGGATTGCCATGAATATCTTCGCTAGGCTGGGAGCTGTCACTTATGTACTGTGGGGCCTGCTCCATCTGGAAGCGGCACGGAAAGTCTATTTGCTTGGAAAATCCCTGGAGCCTGGAATTGTCCAAGGTCGGATCTATCAAGATGCCTGGAACCTGCTGTTCTTTGCACTGTTTGGAATCATTGTCGCGATATTTCTCAATTGGCAAAACAGCCGCCTCGGTTACTGGCTCAATCTCGTTGTGATCAGCGCTGCAGATATTGGTTTTATCCTCGCTGTTCTCATGCCCGGTCATATTCCACTAGTCCCGGGAGGGTTGGGGCCGTTGTTGTGGCTTCTGGCTTTAACCTTTTCAACCCTGGGTATTGTCCAGGCAGACCGGAAAATCTGAGACCTACCAAGATACTTACTGGAATATCAAAGGAGAACTTCCATGAAAATAGCAATCGGTTCTGATCATGCCGGTTTTGAATACAAGCAGGAAATCATCTCATTACTTAATGAACTGGGCCATGAAGTAAAAGATTTCGGCACTGACAGCAATGAGACTGTCGATTACCCACTATTTATTTATCCTGTTGCCAGAGCAGTTGCTGCCGGCGAATTTGATCGGGGCATCATTCTCGGTGGTTCAGGAAACGGCGAAGCGATAGTGGCCAACAGGGTTCCCGGGATCAGGTGCGCATTGTGCATCAATGAAGAACTGGCCCGCTTAGCCAGAGAACACAATGACGCCAATATGATTTCCTTTGGCCAAAGGATGATGGAACTTACAACTGCCTTGAATTGCGTGAAGATATTTCTGGATACGCCATTTGCCGGTGGGCGTCATCAGAAGAGAATAGAGTTAATAGATAGTGAGGAATTGAGTAACTGATCAGAAAAAATATTGACTTTTATTCACATTCTGAATAGCACCTCTTTTGAGCAAACACCAACCGTACAAATAATATAGTTTTGCTTCAAACTGTAGTACATGTAATTGAATTGAATATACTCCCCACCAAACCTCAGGAGGTTTTGATGAAAAATGTCAGATCAATAAATACCGGCACCCAAATTTGTGCCATTATTGGCAATCCGGTTGAACACAGCCTTTCACCGGCAATACATAATGCCGCCTTTGCGGAACTGGGCCTGGATTTCGTCTATGTGGCTTTCCGGGTCGAAGATGTAAAAAGGGCCTTGGCAGGCATGCGGGCCTTGGAGAACTTTCGCGGTATGAGCGTCACCATACCCCATAAAATTGAAGCGATGAAATATGTAGATGAAATTGCAGTGGTAGACCGCAACATCGGTTCAATCAATACGGTTATCCATGAGCGAGACAAGTTGCTCGGTTTAGGCACGGATGGACCGGGGGCCTTAAAGGCCCTTGTTGATGCCGGTGTCGAAATTGACGGCAGGAACATCTTGATGCTGGGGTCAGGTGGCGCCGCAAGGGCGATTGCTTTTACTCTTGCCCGTAATACCACGCTGCAGGAACTTGTACTTCTGGATATCAATGAGATCATGCTCGAGGGGCTGACCAATGATTTAAAGAATGGCGCAGAGGTCTCCATTAGATCTGAGTTGCTTAACGACAACTCTCTTGCTGCGGCCATGGAGAACGCTGATATTGTAATCCATTGCACCCCGATCGGCATGCACCCAAAGGAAGATGCCTCCCTGGTTCCGGCCGAGCTGTTTCGGCCCGGACAGGTTGTCTTTGATATAGTTTATACTCCCCTTGAAACAACACTGCTCGCCGAGGCCAAGTCTCGCGATCTTCAAGTAATTTCAGGAGTCGATATGTTTATCAATCAAGCGGTCTTGCAATTTGAACAGTTTACCGGCGTTGGCGCACCTGTCGAAGTTATGCGCCGCGTAGTAATGGAGCATTTAACATCATGAACCTCGTATTGATCGGATATCGTGGTACCGGAAAAAGTGTGGTTGGAGAACTTGTCGCCCAGCGTCTCGGGATGGAATGTATCGGTATGGATGCGAAAATAGTTGAACAGGCCGGTATGTCAATTCCGGAAATTGTCGATAAGTATGGGTGGTCAAAATTCCGTGACATTGAGTCAGAAATAGCCCGGAAATTGGCAGCCCTTGACCATATTGTTATTGATACCGGTGGCGGGATTATTGAACGGCCTGAAAATATTGAAGCACTAAAAACGAACGCACGGGTAATTTGGCTGCAGGCCTCTGTGGATGTGATCGTCATGCGGATTCAAGGAGACACGGAACGGCCTTCCTTAACCGCCGGCAAGACCTTTACAGAGGAGGTGGCGGAAGTCCTGGAGCAAAGAATTCCAAAGTACCGAAGCGCGGCCCAATACGAAATAGACACAGACCAGCTCGCACCGGAGCAGATCGCAGACAGAATTATTGAAATCTGGAATGAAGGGTAGCGCAGCAGAGATATTGGAGCTGGATAACCATAAAAATTATAGAGGTAAAAATAAAGGCGGACCCATTGAATACATACATATTTATGTACTTGTTGGAAGATGATATTGATACGATCAAAAAAGCCATAGGCTCTCACATTAAATATTGGAGGGATCGGGAACTTGATTATTACCGGGGTGGCCCCTTTGCTGATAAATCGGGCGGCTTAATTATTTTCACCTCCAGCAGTTACGAAACCGCAAATAATATAATTGCAAAAGATCCCTTTCTAACGGAAAAGGTATTGAAAGAATACTGGCTGAAAGAATGGATTCCATGATATACTGTTTATCGAATCCAAACTGAAATGAGACCTCTATATCATGCCGACAAACCGATGGATAGTTGCCTCAAAAAGATTATAACAAGCACAGCAACCATCATCCTGATCCTCGTACTTCTCCCTGCTATCGTTGCGGCGATAGAAAAGGCCGACCTCGTCATTGTCGATAAATCGAAAGCCAAGCTTTACCTCAAAAAATCAGGCTTAACAATCAAAGAATATAAGGTGGCATTCGGCGCCAATCCAGAGGGCCATAAACAACGAAAAGGTGACGAGCGTACCCCTGAAGGCGTATATATTTTAGATTACAAGAACGACGACAGTGAATTTTATAAGGGGATACACATTTCCTATCCAAACAAAGCTGATATACATCGCGCCAGAGAACGAAACGTAAATCCGGGCGGGGCCATCATGATACATGGGCAGCGCAATGGCCTGGACTGGCTTACCTCAGTTGTGCAACGTTATAACTGGACCGACGGCTGTATCGCGGTGACAAACCATGAAATGGATGAAATTTGGGACGCCATTGATGTCGGCACGCCCATTATAATACATCCGTGAGATACGGAATCATATGAACAACCTTGCCGGAAGTACTTCGGCCATATTCGTTGTAAACAGACTATTGAAATGCATGCACAAGACCTAAGGGACAGACTGCTGCAACCATCTGAAAAGTAAGGAATCCTTGGTCAATTTAAAATTTTATATGATTACCATCATTTCTCAGCTACATTAACGTTACGAAGCATAACCTATGGCTTTGGTGAAATCGTAAAAAATACGATTTGTCTGCTGCGCGGACGCGTTAGCCATTATGACTCCTTGCAATGATAAGGGCGATAAAAACAGTAGGTGCTTCTAACGGAGCTATTGCCGGTTCATAGATGCATTACATTGTATCTAATTGAAATTCCCTAGCACGTTAAGCGCTTTCCCGACTTTTTACGGGATTATCACTTTTGCCATGTTTGTCATTTCGAACGAACGTGAGAAATCTTTTCCTGGGGCAATGAGATTTCTCGCTGTGCTCGAAACAACAAGGGACTCTAAAAAGCGAATAAAGATAATAGCTGAGTTTCAGTGGTAATCAGAAAACTCTATGCAACCGCTTAATAAAAAAAACCCACACAACCTCTGGTTGTTGTGGGTTTTTTTCCGGTTCACATTTAGTGAATCTCTATTCTTTTTCCTTTCAACGGTTCTTTGAAGGGCACAGTCACTGTCAGCAGACCGTTTTCGAATTTTGCATCACTCTTATCAGGATCTACATCATGGATAAGCTGATAGCATCCGTCATACTTGAAATCTTCACGCTCGCCGGCAATGCAGATATTATGGGTTCCCATGGATAGTTCGATATCCTTTTTGTCAACACCGGGCAACAACGCGGTAATGACAATTCCGGTATCGTCATCATTATGGCGAATATCCACATCTGCACAGGCACAAGGTTTCATCAAGCTCTTTGCCATATCCGTTCACCTCCTTTCACATTGCAATATTCCTTCAACATAAGCTCTACTTTAATGATAATCATTCCATAATTACCCATAAAGCCATGGACAAAAAGATATGAGGAAATTTTCCGCGGAGGCAAGGATAGAGGAGCAGGTTTTCAGTAAGGGATCTCTCTGCCTGCGTCTGGTATCAGGGTGGAGTCTATAGGCGCTCTTCTGTGCCTAAACATAACAAAAATTTTGTCGATGTTAATGTTTGTCTTGTTGAATCAGTTTGTTACGGTAGCCGCAGGTCTAGATGGAACTTTATAGTGACGAAGTCGCGTTTAACACAAAATTGCTGTAGTTCGCAATTTTGCGTAGGAACTCTTGGATAAGATTCTTAGGTTACCACGCCGAGCATTTTGAAATACTGGGCTATGCCTTTTTGTATTTTGGCTTCCACTGAGTCGTTTACGTGAAGATATATTGCGGCCGTTGTCTCCAAAACATCAATATCATCTTGAAGATGACCATATCCGAACTTCTTCGTATACAGATTAGCCACGATTATCAGCGGCAGCTCCTTTTCAAAATTACTGAATTTCTGATCGAGCTTCTCATGTTTTTGGGCGACATTGGCAAATAAATCCGGAAATCCTATCTTCTTTATCAGTTTCGCACCCAATGTATTATGGAGGGAATTCACTATATCCATCAGACTGTCTGCACTCATTTGTTCTTCTTTTTCAAACAGTTCCGAGAAAACACGAATCAGCAGGAGCTTGCCCAGATCGTGGAGTACACCGAGGGTAAAATAAAGGCTTACATTGTCAAAATGCAAGTGTTCGGCAATGACCCTGCTGGCCACCCCGCAAGCCACCGAATGCCGGAATAAATCTGCTAAATGATTTTCGAATCTGGGATCAATTAAAGCATATAAACTTCGGTTTGTGATAACTGATACAACCTCCAGGGTTTCTTTCAGACCCACTCGCATAATGGCATCTTCGACAGTAACGCACTGGGATACGCCTCGATAAAAAGGAGAATTGGACAGGTTGATGAGGGTGGCGGAAATTCCTTGGTCTGTTGCCAATAACTCGGCAATATCCTTATACGTTGTTTCCGTGTTGGTGATTGCTTCGTTTATCTTGAAGACAATGTCCGGAAGCGAAGGAAGATCCAGTTGATCAAAATCAACAGCCTTCATGATTTTCACGCACATTTCCTCCTTGCCCATATTCCCGGCAGAATATGAGGAGAGATACTTTTTTAGTGTGTTTTGCGGCTTTTCCTTCTGGGAACTATCTGTCTCGGCTGCTGTTGCATCATCTTGCGGTAACGTTTCCAACTGAGGCGCAAATGCACTAAATTTTTTTCTGAGTTCCTTGAAATTAAAGGGTTTGATAATATATCCCTGAATTCCTTGTTGACTGCATTCAATAATATCTTCTTTGCCGGCCAGGGAGGTTGATACAACTATTGGGGTGGTCGTGTCATGAAAGTCTTTCCGGATTTTCTTCAAAACAGAGAATCCGGTCATTACGGGAAGCATCATATCCAACACAATCAAGTCTGGCTTCCAGCTTGCATAGGTTGCCAATGCAGTTTCACCATCTTCATCATATTTCGATTCAAACAGGTCAGTGGAAAACACTTTTGAGTAAAGAAGTTGCGTACTTTTATCGTCTTCGACGATCAATACTTTCTTTTTAGCTGCTTCGTTCTTCATGCTTCTCCGATCATTAAAAAAGTTGTTATTGGGAACAGAAAATGTGACTCAGGCGGCTCCACTTATTAAACATAGGTAATTTCAACATTGCTAATGTATTCCTGTAGACTGTTGATTTGGTCTTCAATATCTTCGTGGGAAGGGGCAGCTGCTGACTCCTCAAGCTTCAGGCCTATCTCGGAAATATACTGAAAACCATAACCCGATCCAGCTCCTTTCATCCTGTGGCCTGATGCTTTTATGAAATCATAATCCTTATTGTTAAGCGCTTCTGCTATTTCCAGAATATCAGACTTGAGTTGCACAAAAAAAAGAGGGATTATATCTTCAAGCTCCGAGTCGACCTGGACGGCATTCTCCGCTGTCGGTTCTTCTGAAATACTGACGCTTGAGGTAACGATATCATTAGTGGTTTGAAAACCTGTTTTCCCATTATCTCCTCCTTGCAGACGTATGATTTCCACCCATTTTTTAACCATGCCAAGCAGGTCGTTTTTCCGTAAGGGCTTGGTAATATAATCATCCATCCCGGCATGGAGACATTTCTCCCGGTATCCCTTCATGGCATGAGCGGTCATGGCAATAATAGGCACTCTCCTGCCTTCAGCAGCTGTGTTTTTTTGTGATTCAAATTCCCTGATGGCCTTTGTGGCAGTAATGCCGTCCATCTGCGGCATCTGAATGTCCATGAGAATGAGGTCATAATGCTTCTGTTTACAGGCTGCAACCGCTTCCAGGCCATTTTCAGCCAACTCCACCGTATACCCGGAATTTCGAAGGTATGTTAAAGCCAGCCGCTGGTTGGTTGGATAATCTTCAGTTAAAAGAATCTTGATACCTTCAAGAGAGTCTTCAACCTGCCCTTCGACAATGGTGTGACGGGTTATAAGCGCCTGCGATTCTTCATCGCCGGAGCTTTTCAGCAACATGGAAACGACTTTATGGATTTCATCTTGAGTAACGGGCTTTGTTAGATACGCCTTGATTCCTTTCTCAATACACTTGGTACCGTCCCCCCTTGAACCAAAAGCTGTGATGACAAGTATGGGGATATCCTGATACTCGGCCTTGGCCCTGATCTTTTCCGCCAGGTCAAAGCCGCTCATTCGCGGTAATCGTAATTCCGTGACAATCAGCGAAAGATTTTCGTGGTCGGCTTCTAATTCCCAAAGAATAGCAAGGGCCTCTTTGCCGCTTTTCGCAGAAACTACCTTACACCCCCAAGCCATGAAATATTTATGAAAAATTTCCCGATGTTCTTGATTCTCATCCACTACAAGAACTTTCAAGCCGGTAAAATCCACCTTTGCAAAGGTCGGACCCATATCCTGTGGTTTTTGCTTTTGCAGAGTAACGGTAAAGGAGAACTCGCTTCCCTCCCCTTCCTTGCTTTTGACTGTGATATCTCCACCCATCATTTCCGCAAACTGCTTAGATATGGTGGTACCCAGTCCGGTGCCTCCATATTTTCTAGTAGTGGAACCGTCAGCCTGGGTAAAACTCTCAAAAATTTTTTTCTGCTTGTCTTCCGGTATGCCGATTCCGGTATCTTTTACTCGAAAAAGCAAGGTGGCCTTTTCTTCGTTTTCTTCCAACAAAGATACGGATACCGAAATTTCACCCTCTTCGGGGGTGAACTTCAGGGCGTTCTCAGCAAGATTCGACAATATCTGCCGGATCTTGGTCGGGTCGCCAATGAACCGGTGCGGCACATCCTGGCAAAATTCCGTGGTGAACACTATGCCTTTATGTTCAGCTCTATAGATGTAAATGTTACTGAAGTCGTCAAACAGATATCCCAGATCGAATGATATTTCTTCGATTTCCATCTTGCCGGCTTCAATCTTTGAGAGATCAAGGATATCATTGAGAAGATTATTGAGGACATTTGCCTCAGCGTGGATCATTTCCAGGTAGGATTTCTGCTGTTCATCAAGGTTTGTTTCCAGGCTTAAATCGGCCAGACCCATAATTCCATTTATCGGGGTGCGGATTTCATGGCTCATGTTGGCAAGAAACCCGGATTTCATTTTGTTGGCCGTTTCCGCCTCTTTTTTTGCTTTGATCATTTGATCTTCAGCGATTTTGTGTTCGAGAATTTCTTTTTCCAGGGAAAGGGTTGCCAAGACTAGCTCTTCATTCTGTTTTTCAAAGTTGCCTTGAAGCTGCGCATGGATTTGCCGGAGTTCATCTTCCATTCGTATTCGTTCATCTATTCCTTCTTGAAGAATTCCGTTCTTTTCCTCCATTGCCTGCTTGCTTGTTGACATCTCTTTGAGCAACTCGCTCTTTGTCTTGTCAACTTCTTTGAGTTTTTCAATCTGCCCCTTGATTTCAAGGGTGGAAATTTGCATGCTTTCTGACATATGGTTGAAGGAACGACAAGTTACTGCTAACTCATCATTTCCAGTGATCTCAATTTGACACCCCAATTCACCAGTGGATATACGTTCTGCGGCTTTTTGCAGTTTTTTGAATCCCTGCGCGGGGTAGCTTCCTAATACAATGGAAAAGACAATCGAAAATGCCATGACCATTATTCCGAGAATGCTCATTTTTCTTTGTGTCTCGGAATATGATGCTGTTACCTGTGCGGTGGAGATGCCGATTTCTACTTTTCCGAGGCGTCGGCCCGCTGCAGAAATATCCGCGTACGCATCAAAGACACCATCTTCAACATTTTTCAATTGCGTGTCAGATTGAAAAGAACGGTTTAGAAATTCAGGATCACCTGTTTCGGCAAGGACACTCGCTCCCTTGTCGAGTATACGGGCATAAACAATTCCAGGGCCGTCCATGACCTTATTGGCAAAACTTGTGAGTGCGGGTAAGTCGCCGGCGAGAAGGGCATCTTTTGCAGTTTCTGCAAACAACGTCGATGTAATGTGCGCCCGCCTGATAAATTCACTTTCATTGGCATGGAGCAGAAAAGAGAAAACAGAATAGAAAAGGACTAGAAGAATGAATGCCTGGAATATCGTCGTTCCCAATATGGTCTTGAGGCGAAAAGACATTATTCTTCCTTATGAAATGTTAAGTATCTTAGCAACTTATCGACTTTCAGGGCAGGAACTTCATTGCAGTCGGTGTTGTGCCCCTTTTGAAATCTACGGACGTTAAACACATAGAGTAAGGACTCTGTAAGGATATCAAATATATATTATGGCATAACTCACTGAATCCAGGCAACACTTCATTGAAAATTATCAGAATGACCGGCAACTGATACCAAGTTGCATTCAAATGAGGTAACAAGGCCGCTAAGGAATAGGCATCTGAGGTCCGCCAGGGCAGATTGAGGAAGCTGACAAGGCAGCCAATTTAATTCAAACTCTCTCGAGGACAAAGTTAGAATTTGATTGTGACTTGGTAAGAGTACCAAATAAAAACAAAACAGAAAAATTCCTCCTCGTAAAATTGTACCCGCCACGATATAAATTTTCTTAGGTGCATTGGAAAACATCACGTACAAAAAAACTGTTAATATAAAGATTCATTGGCCTTCTAATGATGCCGCAATATCTAAAAACACAAAATATTCAGGAGGAAATTATGGATAAAAAGGTTGGTCCACGGAAAGAAAAGCCTGATCCTGAGAGAATGGCGATACTCAGATCCTTGCCCATTGAAATAAAAGAGCAGATCACCGGCGAGGAAGCCCAGGCCTTTCTGTACAAGGAAGAACTGCCTGATTCCTTGCTGGAAAAATTGAAAGATTACCTGGTTCCTGAAGATGAATAATAATAAAAACAAAGAAGGCACTCGCCAACTTTGTTAAGCTAACCACTGTTTCTGCAAGAAACAACCCTGGGATAGGCAACAGGAATAAAACAATTATACTGGTGATATATGGACGCCCACTATCGCGTGGCTATTTTTGGTTCGGCCCGGATTAGAGAAGGGGACGCAGAATATGATGATGTGTACCGCATTGCCGCAGGATTGGCAGCATCCGGTTTTGATTTTGTTACGGGCGGGGGGATCAGGAATCATGCAGGCTGCCAATGCCGGCCATAAAAGTGTCCAGTCCACCACTCACTCGATCGGATTGAATATAAAACTCCCTTCTGAACAAGAGGCGAACAAATATCTTGATATCAAGAAGGATTTTGACAGATTCAGCAGCAGATTGGACGCTTTCATGTCCTTGTCCGATGCGGTTATCGTTGCCACTGGCGGGATCGGCACGATTCTCGAATTATTCTATTCCTGGCAACTGATGCAGGTAAAGCATATCTGTGAAACACCGATTATTCTCTACGGCGACATGTGGGCGCCTTTGCTGAAGTGGCTGCGATCCGAGGTCCTAGAAAGGCAGTTGTTCAACAGTGAAGACATGCATAATATTTTTCACATCGCTTCTGTTGAAAAGGTTGTTAAATTCATAAAAAAAATGCATGTAGACCGTTCGCAAATGGAACATGTCTGCGTGAATTACTCAACTTACAGGGTGGAATTCGAGTAAAGAAAATAAAAGGTGTAATTTGAGCGGTAAAGCGCGCTGCGTTTTATTCCGTCTTGCAGGCGGAGGCTGCTAAAAAAAGGATCCCATGAAGAAACCCTGCGGAACCTGCGGCGGGTCAGGGCAGATCAGCTTTTTTAAAGGAGTGAGCAGATTCCTGTTATCCACGGAAGAATGCCCGGACTGCGCCGGGATTGGTTACATAATCCATTCGGCAGAAAATTCCAAAACAGAACAGCAAAGAGAAAAACAAAGCACCACGTCAAAGAAGAAAAAAAGAAAAATTCCCTCTAAGAAATAGCGTTTGAGATAAGATGATTTTTTCTGCCTCTTTTTTACAAATGAAATAGTGCGTAATGCGAACCCACCTTTTCAAAACGGAAATGGATTTGCCGCTTGATATCCACTCTGTTTTTAACTTTTTTTGCGACGCTACCAATCTGGAAAGGATAACCCCGCCAGAATTATGTTTTCAAATCATTTCCGCCCAGCCTATCCATATCACAAAAGACACCTTTATTGATTATCGATTACGCTTATACAGCATTCCTTTCCGTTGGCGGGCAAAAATTTCAGCGTGGGATCCGCCCAGAAAATTTATAGACGAACAGGTGATAGGTCCCTATACGACCTGGATCCATACCCATACGTTTATCGAAAAGAAAGAAGGAACCAGGATAATCGATGAGGTTCTGTACCGTTTGCCATTCTGGCCGTTAGGCGAGATATTTTTTCCGTTCATTGCATTGTATTTATGGAGAATTTTCACTTACAGAAAACAGAAAATTAAAAAGATTTTGCTTGGGGAATAGCCACAGGGATTTTGTTCTTACTCCTAAGCAACAAAACCCATGCTCTTTAGATAACCAGCACAAACCAGGGTGTCAAAACCTGTGGATAACTCCCAGCATCACTCCAAGCCTGTCAACATCATCCAGTTCAAAGGTGGAGTTAATCCCAAGGTTCACTTCGAAGGTATCTGTTGGATAGTATGACCCAGAAATTTTTACAACAGTGGAATTCTCCTGGCCATCCGGAACATCTTTACTCAGGAAGCTTGAACGCACCAACTCA
>CALZHT010000059.1 GCA_945787445.1 uncultured Desulfobulbaceae bacterium | reverse complement strand
GCCCCGACCAAGGTAACGAGCATGCCGACAACCTCATCAATCACTACAATCCCTGGATCTTTGACATCAAGTATTTTCTCCGCTGAACCGGCGGCAAATACAGCAATCAGGAAAATGATTGCCAATCCTGCCCCATAGAGTGGAGGCGACAATCGGCTGAACACAAAAAACAGGGGAAATGCCAGAAGGGTTCCCCAAGTTCCCGGGGCCTTTGGTAAATAACCAAGACCGAAACCACTGGCCACTGCCATAATCAATCTATCCATGAACCGCCTCAACTCTCCTGAAAATCTTTCACATCACATTGATATACTGAAGCATACACCTCTTTTAAAGGCACGCCCTGTTCGGATGCCTTTCTGCGGCAGTCTTCGTATTCCGGAGAAAGAACCGTTCCGGCGGGTGTTTCTATTTTCTTCGCCCGCACCATCCCGAACCTGGTCTTAACAACACCTTGTTGTCGCGGCAGGGTCCAGCGCTTCTCTGTATGGTAGCGCAGACCAATAGCAGTGGTTTCTGAAAGAATGAGACGCTTGATCTCCCAGGCGGTTTCCCTGCCGGTCACCACCCGCAGGAGAAAACCGGGTCTTCCCTTCTTCATCAGCAGGGGAGCGGCAACAACATCCAGCGCGCCTTGAGCGTAAAGCCGTTCAACAAGATAGGGAAATCCTTCCGGTGACCAATCATCAATATGGGTCTCAATGACCTCCACCTCCTGTTCTTCAGCAGTAACCCGGGCTTCGCCGATTACCAGGCGCAGCATATTAGGTCTCTGGTCGGGTAATTCCCGGCTCCCGGCCCCGTAGCCGACTTCTGCTATGGCCATACTGGGAAATTGACCGAATTCGGCGCTCAAAACCTTGACCAGGGCGGCACCAGTGGGCGTCACCAGTTCCTGATCAACCTCAACCCCATAGACCGGCACACCTTTAAGAATCTCACACACGGCCGGCGCAGGTACAGGAAGCACACCATGTCCACAGGCAACCCAGCCCCTGGGCATTGGCAGTGGAGAACAGAAGAGCCGCTCAATGCCGAGGTATGCCAGCCCTGCAACAGATCCGACAATATCGACAATGGCGTCAACCGCCCCTACTTCATGGAAATGAATGTCATCAACATCGCAACCATGTATTTTCGCCTCGGCCCGGGCAAGTTCCGCAAAGACCAGGAGGGATTTTTCCTTGTAGGTTTTGTTGAGCGAAGAGTTGTCGAGCAACCTACGTATATCCTTCCAGGTCCGGTGGGGCTGGATCTCGCCCGTTACAACTTCGACCTTTACCGCCTGCAGACTAGGCTGCGCAGATTTAGCGATGTGAAGATCAATGTCTGCCAGTCCAAGGCCTGCGAGTTCCCTGTGCAGAAAATCCACATCCACCCCGGCATCAATGAGCGCCCCAAGAAACATGTCGCCGCTCACTCCGGAAAAACAGTCTGCGTAGGCAATCTTCATGGTTTTACCTAATCACTCATCGGAACCATCGGATATTTCAGATAGCCGACCTTTTTTATTATAATGACGCAAATGGGACAAAAGCTTCTTGCGGAAAACATAACACGGTACTGTGACTGCAGCAGAAATGACCAGCAACAGCAGCAGGTTCCAGTAGTTTCCAAGTTGTACTTCGGCTCCCTGGAAGGAAAGCATTAAGGTTCCGGGCATTCTGCCCACCCCGGCGACCACGATAAAGACCGGCAGGGGCATACGACTGAAGCCAAGGAGGTAAGAAAGAGAGTCTTTTGGAAAACCCGGGAAAATAAAAAGAATAAAGGGTACTACAAAATCGCCCCTGGCAACCAGATGGTTAAATTTATCGTATGCCTTGGTTTGGTAAATTTTTGCCGGCATAAATTCACCGATCAGACGGCCTATAACGAAGGCCAAAATGGAACCGAGGGTAAGGCCAAAGGATGAATAGATAAAACCAAGCCAGGCGCCAAATAGATAGCCGCCAAGGATACCGCTCGCCTCCCCGGGTATTGGGGCGAGGAGTACTTGCATGATCTGTACAACACAAAAAAATACGGGCGCCAGTACGCCATATGCCAGGATGTCACTCCGGAGTTCTTCGCCGCGCGCCATGGAATCCTGCACATGGAAAAGCACCTGCGAAAGCAAAGCATCTCCCCAAACAATATAGACCAAAATAGAACCAATACCCGTCAGGATCAGGCACAGGAAAAAAAGATGGTGGGCTACTCGGCGCACCATTATTCGAACGTACCCTGGCTTGGCAATTCGTGACCCCGGAGATAATCGGCAACAGTCATGCGCCTGGCTCCTTCCTTCTGGAGTTCCAGCACCCTTAAGTACCCTTCGCCGGTTGCGACTACCAGACCCTGCGCATCTGCCTTGATCACATTACCAGGGGATTCCGGAGCTTGCTCCTTTATGATCAGCGGAGAAAAAAGCTTATACCGTTTACCACCCAGGATTGTATATGCGGAAGGCCATGGATCCATGCCGCGGATAAGGCAGCTGATGGCAGATGCCGGCTGATGCCAATCAATTCTGCCCTGTTCCTTGCTAAGCGGCGGCGCCAACGTCGCCCCGGAATCATCTTGCTTTTGCGGCACAAGAGTCCCGGCCCGCATCAGATCCAGGGCTTGGACTAAAAGTTTGCCGCCAAGGTTGGAAAGCTTAACAGCCAGTGAACCTGTAGTGTCATCCTCTTCTATGGGAATGCTGCCGGGCAATAATATATCGCCGGTATCAAGCCCTTCATCCATCTGCATGATGGTCACCCCAGTTTCTTTCTCACCGTTAATGATGGCCCACTGTATAGGCGCCGCCCCCCTGTAATTTGGCAGCAGGGACGCATGGACGTTTATTGAGCCCAGGGGCGGTAAAAACAGCAGTGCGCCGGGAAGGATTCTGCCATAGGCGGCAACGGTGATCAGATCGGGGGCGAATTCCCTTATCTGATCCAGAAACTCTTTGGTACGGATCTTTTCCGGCTGTATAACCGGTACGCCTGCTTCCTGAGCCAGCAGCTTTACCGGCGGCGGGGTCAATCGTCTTCCTCTTCCTTTAGGGCGGTCGGGTTGGGTTACGACCCCGACCACATTCTCGCCATGGTCAAGCAGTCCTCTTAGTGCAGGCACTGCAAATTCCGGCGTCCCCATGAAAATGATGCGATACAGTTCTTTTGTCATGTGGATTTATTTTCTACGTCCTCACCCTGCTGTTCCTGCAAGATTTTTTTGAGCTTCTTTTTATAGAAGGATCGTTTCAGAGTACTGATATGGTCAACAAAGAGTTTGCCGTGCAGATGATCCAGTTCATGTTGGATGACCCGGGCCAAAAGATCTTCGGCATCCATTTGTATGGGCTTGCCGTCAATATCCTGGGCTTTAATACATACTTTTTTGTACCGTTTCACTTTAGCGGAAAGCTCCAACACACTGAGACACCCTTCTTCGCCGATCTGTTCTCCTTCCTTGTCCAATATTTCAGGATTGACCAGGACAAGAAGTTGTTTTTCCTCCTCCTGCGGAGTAATGTCTATAACCACAACCTGCTGGTTTTCACCGATCTGGTTGGCCGCTAAGCCTACGCCGGGTGCGTCGTACATGGTGTCGGCCATATCCTCAATAAGCTTTTGCAAATCTTCGCCAAACTCCGTTACCTGCTTGGTTTTCTTGCGCAATACAGGGTCGGGGTATTTTACTATTCTTTTAATCGCCATACATATTATTCCTGCTATTGTTTCAAATTCACCTCATGCATGACTGGAAAATAAGCAGAGGATTGATGAAATCGTAAAAAGTGTTTTTGTACCACAGAGGACACAGAGTTCACAGAGTAAAACTCTATACTTTCAAGCAGTTACCTCTGTGAACTCTGTGTCCTCTGTGGTGAATTTATAATTTTGCGAGTGTGTCAAGAATTGATGAAATCGAAAAAAAATACGATTTCATCGATGTATTACGTTATAACTCGTTGAAAGCACATGGCACATTAACCGCTTTCCCGATTTTTTGCCGGTACATCAAGAATTGAAGTAAAAATTTATAACATATTCTCCGGATCAACGTCCACCGCCATTTTTATTGTTCCGGCCTTAACGGCAGGAGGCGCGTTGTCAAAAATACCATTGCATAAGCTGTGCAGCATCCTTACGTTTTTGCCCTTCAACAGCATCTGCCATCGGTATTTCCCCTTGATTCTAGTAAGTGGCGCCGGTGCCGGCCCCAGTAGAGTCACACCCTTTCTGTTTTGCAGTAATTTTCGAATAACCTCTGCGAGTTTTACGGCAGTTTGCTCAACCTCTTCCTCTTTTTTACCTTCAAGGCGGAGATTAACAAGGCGGGAAAATGGGGGAAAGGAAAGATGGCTGCGCAAAGTGATTTCCCTTTCATACATGGTATGGTAATCATGTTTTTGAGCGGTGCAAATGCTGTAATGATCCGGTTGATGGGTCTGAATGATCACTCGCCCTTCCTTTTCCCCACGACCGGCTCGGCCGGTCACCTGGGCAAGAAGCTGGAAGGTGCGTTCACCCGATTTAAAATCAGGTATGCCCAGACCTGCATCCGCCCAGATAATACCCACCAGGGTAACGTTGGGAAAATGATGGCCTTTAGTGATCATCTGGGTGCCGATGAGGATATCAACATGATCCTCGCGCACAGCCTTGAGTGTAGCCAGATAGTTTTCCCTCTTTGCCGATGTATCTCTGTCAAGTCTCGCGATTCTTGCCTTTGGAAAAAGCTTTTGTAATTCTTCTTCAATCCGTTCTGTGCCGAATCCCACTCCCACTACCTCGTTTGACCGGCAGTTAACGCAGATGATGGCGCCACTGGCCTGTGATCCGCAGTAATGGCAGAGAAGTTCCCCCCTGGCCTTGTGCAGGGTCATGGTGATATTGCACAGCTGACACTGGACTGCCTGACCGCACTGCCGGCAAAACATGTGATTTGCATAGCCACGGCGGTTGAGGAAAATCAGACATTGGTCTTTTTGCGCCAGAGTTTCTTTGATTGCCGAAATCAATCGGGGCGAAAACAATAAAGTCTTTCCAGACACCGTATTGATTGTTTTCAAGTCAACAAGCTCAACCCGAGGAAGCGGTCTATCCTCGATGCGCTTATCAAGACGCAAAATGGTGAATTTCCCTTTTTTTACGTTATGAAAACTGGTTACGGCCGGGGTAGCCGTCCCGAGGATGACCACCGCCTTCTGTTGGCTGGCCCGCAATACTGCAAGGTCTCTGGCTTGATAACGCAAGCCGTCTTCCTGCTTATACGCGGAGTCATGCTCCTCATCCACAACGATAAGGCCGATATTGTCAAGGGGTGCATAAACAGCGGATCGGGCGCCAATGGCAATCTTGGCTTCTCCATGCATCAGGCGCGACCATTGGTCGAATCGTTCTCTCGGCGAAAGACCACTGTGTAAAACCGCGACCCTGTCACCAAAACGGGAATAAAAGTGGGCCTCCAATTGGCTGGAAAGGGCAATTTCCGGCACCAGAAGCAATATGGTCTTCCCATTTTCCAGAGCTGCTTCCGCAGTCCGGAGATACACTTCTGTTTTGCCGCTTCCGGTAACGCCGTGCAGCAGGAAGGTTGCAAAGTCATGCAAGCGCATGGCTCTGTTAATAGTAGCAATGGCCTTGTCTTGTTCTTGAGTTAATTTCTCAGGCTTGGGGAAAAACCGAGGCCGTTCGCCAAAAATATCCCGGTATACCCGGAAATCCCTAAGGGCGACGATCCCTTTCTTTTCAAGGGACCGCAATGGCTTAGCAGCACCTCGGTAAATTCGAGTAAGCTCTGTTTTAGCTATCCATCTCGTGTCTGATTCTGCAAGCAAATCAGTAAAAATATTGATTGTCTTCTGTTCGGAGGGCAGAAATTTGACCGCTTCTGTCACACGGTCATAGCTTTTTGCAAACCCCACATACCTTTCAAGCTTAGGCTTTGTTGTATCTCTGGAAACTTCTTCAATAATCTGAACATAACCATTGTGTTTCCACGTTTCCAGCAAGCGTCGCGCCGGGGTTCTCCAAAGTCTATGGGTTTGCGCCGCAGACAGCTGATCCTTTTCAAAGAGGATATGGACCCATTCTGCATCTTCCCTCTTTTCACGGCGCCATTTCTCGAGAAAAATCCTGCCACCACTGCTGAGAACAATGCGCCGCGTGCTCCGTCTGGTTAGCCCCGAAGGCAATGCATGTCGGATCACCTCACCAATGGGATGGTGATAGTAGTCAGCCACCCAACGGAAAAAAGGAATCATGCTTTCAGGGAAAAGAGGAGACGAATCAAGAACATCAGAGACTTGTTTTATTTGTTTGCCCGGGGAAACTCCTTGTGTATCGACCCCGAGCAGATAACCGGTAACAAGTCGCCTTCCTAAAGGCACCAAAAGGCGTATACCGGGAACCAGAAGGCCGGAATGGTCATGGGGAGAGGCATATGTAAGTGTATGTCTGACAGGGGCGGCAACTGCCACTTCAAGGAAAACAATGGAAGAGGAGTTTCCCATTGGAGGTGTGGAATACTAATTTATAGATCTATTTGAGATTACTACAGACATTTTTTAGATGGCTTTTATAGTCCTCGCCAACAACAGGATGGCGGAGGCCATAGGCTGTTATTGCCTGGAGCAAACCAAGTTTGTCACCCGCATCAAAACGGGTGCCCTCAAATTCATAGGCATACATTGTGCGCTTTTTAGAAAGAGCGAGCAGGGCATCGGTCAACTGTATTTCACCGCCGTGGCCGGGAGTTGTTTGCGATAAGAGATCAAAAATCTCCGGTTTCAGGATATACCTGCCGATTATGGCAAGATTGGAATCCGTGGTTCCGGGGGGCGGCTTTTCCACCATGCGATCGATCTTGAACACCCTGTCACCCACAGCTGCCCCTTCAACGATACCGTATTGAAATGTTTGGTCATGCGGCACTTTTTGAATAGCAACAATGGACTCTTGCTTCTCATCATAAAGATCAAGCATCTGACGGACACAAGGGGTTTCGCTCAACACCAGATCATCGCCCAAGAGCACGACAAATGGTTCATTCCCCACGACATTTCTGGCCGACCAGATGGCATGTCCAAGCCCCAAAGGTTTTTTCTGCCGGACGGAGACTATGTCGATAAGGTTTGAGATATGGCCAATTTCTTCGCACAGCTCTGTTTTGTTTTTTTCTTCAAGAATCGTTTCCAATTCGAAATTATAGTCGAAATGATTTTCAATTGCCGCCTTCCCTTCACTGGTAATCAATATTACCTCATCGATTCCCGAGGCAACCGCCTCTTCCACAATATATTGGATGGTCGGTCGGTCAACGATGGTGAGCATCTCTTTAGGAATGGCCTTGCTTGCCGGCAGAAGGCGTGTGCCAAATCCTGCTACTGGAATAACAGCCTTGCGAATTTTCATATGAGCGACTCTCTCGTGAGTTGTTCAATCCTTCCCTTATGTTCTTTGATTCCTTTCCGGAAAGTAGCTGGTGAAATCATCATTCATTAAACATCACAGGATCTCTTTTATCAAACAAAAAGAAGAGGATTCAGGCCTTCCCCATTGCAGGTCTCTGTCAGACCATAAAAAAAGCTGGCATAGATAATCATACCAGCTTTTACTAAGTCATTTAAAAAGGGGCTCATCTAAACTAAACGTCATTAATTGTCTTCTGTATCCTCGCCTTCGTTATAATTGACAAGCTCCAATATTGCCATGGGTGCAGCATCTCCCAATCTGTTTCCTGTGCGGACGATCCGAGTATACCCTCCCTGCCTTTCCATATATTCATCCCGTAACTGGCTGAAAAGTTTCGCTACAACTTTCTTATCTCTGATCACAGACATGGCTTGCCGCCGGGCATGTAAATCACCACGTTTTGCAAGGGTGATCATCTTATCCGCAACTTTTCGCACCTCTTTTGCTTTAGGGGTGGTGGTGACAATCCTTTCATGCTCAAGTAATGATGTCACCATATTCCGAATCATCGCCTGCCGATGGGCTGTAGTGCGCCCGAGTCTCTTGCCGGCTTTTCTATGCCTCATGATTTCACCTTTATTCCTTATCTTCAGCAGCGCCGGCGGACTCAGGCGTTACCCAGCCTTCTATTTTTATACCCAGTGACAGGTCCATTTCTGACAGCAATTGTTTAATCTCGTTTAAAGACTTACGGCCAAAGTTCTTTGTTTTAAGCATCTCTGCCTCAGTTTTCTGAACTAACTCGCCGATATAGCGAATGTTCGCATTCCTGAGACAATTTGCCGAACGGACGGACAGTTCGAGATCTTCAACACTTCTATAAAGATTCTCATTAATTCGTGGAGCTTCATTTTCCTTGGTTTCTTCTATTTCCGGTTCTACCCGTTCCTCGTCAAAGTTGATGAAGACCGTCATCTGCTCCTTCAAAATCTTGGCCGCAAAGGCTATGGCGTCTTCCGGCGTAACGCTGCCGTCTGTTTCAATCTCCAGAGTCAATTTATCATAATCGGTCTGTTGGCCTACCCGGGCTTGACTTACACTAGATTTAACCCTTCTGATTGGCGAGAAGACAGCATCGATGGGGATGACTCCGATGACCTGATCATCAGATTTATGCTTTTCGGCAGGATCGTATCCTTTCCCCCATTGCACCTCTAGTTCGGCAACGAATTTACCGCCTCCGGTAATGGTACAGATGTGTTTGTCCGGACTCATCACTTCAATATAAGGTCCAGTGATTATGTCACCGGCGGTCACGGCTCCTTTGCCGCTCTTTTCAATCCTTACTGTCTGGGATTCGGAAGAATTGAGCTTCAAACGAACCTCTTTCAGGTTCAAAATGATCTCGGTTACATCCTCCAGAATACCTGTAAGGGTGGAAAACTCATGCAAGGCGCCCTCAATTTTCACTGAGGTTATAGCTGCACCCTGAAGGGAAGAAAGCAATATCCGCCTCAGGCTGTTGCCGATTGTCGTAGCATAACCGCGCTCAAGGGGTTGGCAGATGAACTTTCCGAAATGTTCGTTATGGGAATCATGATCAACCTCCAACCGCTCGGGAACGATCAGGGCGTGCCAATTTTTATAGATGGGATTTGTTTCAAGTGACATAGTTCGCTTTTCACTCACTTAAGCCAATTATTTGGAATAGAGCTCGACAATGAGTTGTTCCTGAATCGGCATGGTTATTTCTTGCCTGTCGGGCAACGATTTTACACTACCTTTAAAATTATCTTTGTCCAGTTCGAGCCAGTTTGGAACGCCTCGTCTTACAACAGCCTCAAGACTGTCAGCGATGCTCTCGACCTTTTTGCTTTTCTCTTTGATGCTGATTTCATCATTTACGGATACGGTATACGAAGGGATATTCACTTTCTTGCCGTTAACCAATATATGATTGTGCCGCACCACTTGGCGAGCCTGATTTCGCGAATTGGCAAAGCCAAGGCGAAATATGGTGTTGTCAAGTCTTCTCTCTAGGAGGCTTAGCAGATTTTCACCAGTTACTCCTTTTTCACGTTCGGCCTGTTGGAAAGCTCTCTTAAACTGACCTTCCAGCATACCATACATGCGTCTTACTTTTTGTTTTTCACGGAGCTGAATGGCATAATCAGAGATCTTGCGCATCCTGGCTTGCCCATGCTGACCCGGAGGAAAGGCCCTTCTTTCATAGGCGCATTTATCGGAATAGCACCTATCTCCTTTTAGGTATAATTTCAATTTTTCCCGTCTACACTGCCGGCAGACCGGACCACTATATCTTGCCAATGTATTATTCCTCCAAAAGATGTTATTGGAATATATTTCGTAAACCAAAATCCCTGTTTTCGATGACTACACCCTTCTCCGTTTGGGGGGTTTGCAGCCATTATGCGGGATTGGAGTAATATCACTTATTGCACTTACTTCAAAGCCTGCTACCTGCAGAGCTCTAATTGCCGCGTCACGCCCTGGACCAGGGCCTTTGACTTTCACCTCAACTTTTCGCATGCCGTGGTCAATGGCTTTTTTGGCGGCATTATCCACCGCACTCTGGGCGGCAAAAGGGGTGCTCTTCCTTGATCCTTTGAAGCCCAAGCATCCAGAACTGCACCAAGAAATAACATTTCCCTGCTTGTCCGAAATCGTGACAATGGTGTTGTTAAATGTGGATTTGATACTAACGATTCCTTCGGGAACGTTTTTCTTTTCTTTACGCCTGATCCGTTTTCCTTTCGGGCTGGCCATAAGATCTCCTCAAAATTTCCAGATACTATTGCCATATAGCAGGCAATAATTTGGTGGTAAATATTCTTAAGATGGTCGCATGATTATCTTTTCTTGATCCCTGAACCACGGCGAGGACCCTTTCTGGTCCTTGCATTGGTGCTGGTCCTCTGACCACGACAGGGTAAACCTCTTCGATGTCGAAGACCGCGGTAGCAACCAAGATCCATCAACCTCTTAATATCCATGGCCACTTCGCGACGGCGGTCTCCTTCGACCACAAAACCCTCATCAATAATCTTTCTGATACCTGCAATATCATTATCGGAAAGATCATCACTGCTGGTATTATAGGCAAGATTTGCCCTATCAAGGATTTTTCGTGCAGTAGTTCGCCCTATACCGTGAATATATGTCAGGGCAATCTCCATATGCTTATTTTTTGGTAAATCAACCCCTGCTATACGTGCCAAGGCCTTCCTCCGTTACTTTAAAATCATTAAAAAAATTATCATCCTTGCCGTTGTTTATGCTTTTTTATCTTGCAAGAAACCCTCACAACGCCTTTGCGTTTATAAACACGGCAATCACTGCACATTTTTTTTACAGAAGCTCGTACTTTCATGACGTTACCTGTATAATTTATTTCCTGTCGCCTTTTTGATTCTTTGCTCTGAAAGTAACCCGGCCCCGGGTGAGATCGTACGGCGAAAGTTCAACCGTAACACGGTCTCCGGGAAGGATTTTAATAAAATGCATCCTCATTTTCCCTGATATATGGGCAAGAACCTTATGGCCATTATCCAACTCCACCCGAAACATGGCATTTGGAAGCGGTTCAATGATCGTACCCTCTACCTGTATAGCGTCTTCTTTAGGCATATACGTTAATCCTCAAAATAGCTCTATCACTGTTTATCGATTTGTCTGATATTTTCGGTTCCTAAAAGGAAATCACCACAAATCGCTAAACAGCAAAGACGAGAATAGTACTCTATTCTGACATTTTTTCTCAAGATATTTTTACTATCGAGCAAGAAAAATCAGTTAATTGTACTGAGAATTTCCGGTTCATTCTCAGTTACTAACACAGAATGTTCAAAATGGGCGGAAGACTGTTTGTCGCTAGTTACAACAGTCCAACCATCTGCAAGAATCTTGACCTCATGCGTACCCATGTTTACCATGGGTTCAATGGCAAGCACCATTCCCGGCAACAATCTCGGGGTCCTTTCCTTTCGGCTGTAATTCGGGATTTCCGGGGCCTCGTGCAGATTAGCCCCAATCCCATGGCCGACAAACTGGCGCACAACCGAAAACTTGTTTCTTTCTACATGGTGTTGAACAGCGCTTGAGATATCATTAACTCTTTTGCCAGGCCTAACCTGCTTGATCGCCTCATAGAGGGATTCTTCCGTAACTCTCAGCAAATCAGACTTTTTTGGTTCAATGTCTCCAACAGGGACAGTAACAGCGGCGTCTCCGAAATATCCTTTATATTTGACCCCAAAATCAATACTGATAATGTCGCCGTTTTTCAAAATAACTTTTTTTGATGGTATTCCATGTACAACTTGTTCATTAATGGAAACACAAAGGCTCTTGGGAAAGCCTCGATAGCCTTTAAAAGCCGGGATGCCACCTCTTTTACGGGCATACTCTTCAGCCAGTTTATCAAGCTGCCAGGTGCTGCAACCCGGGACTATCTTCTCCTGGAGCATTGCAAGCGTTTCAGCAACAATCTTGTTGGCTTCACGCATTATTGTAATCTCTTCAGGAGATTTAAGAATGATCGCCCTTTGTCCCATGATAATGCGAAGTCAATCAGCGCCGGCCCCTAATCCTTCCGGTCTTCAAAAAGCCGTCGTAGTTTCTCATTACGGAATGGGACTCTATCTGGGCAAGCGTATCAATAGCAACGCCGACCACAATCAATAAAGCTGTCCCTCCGAAAAAGAAGGGAACATTCAATTTATTTATTAAAATTGTCGGCAAAACACAGACAGCGCTTACATATATTGCGCCGATGACCGTAATTCTCACGGTAATTTTATCGATGAAATCGGCGGTTTTCTTTCCAGGCCGTATCCCTGGAATAAATCCGCCGTTTTTCTTTAAATTCTCAGCAACGTCAACGGGATTGAAGGTTACGGCTGTATAGAAAAAACAGAAAAAGACTATCATCGCCACATAGAGGATGGTGTGGGGTAGGCTTCCCCAGCTCAAAGAGGCCGTGGCCCGCTGCACCCAATCTATCTGGACGAATTGACCGATAGTCGCCGGAAACATCATTATAGACGATGCAAAAATAGGCGGAATAACACCCGACATGTTGATTTTCAATGGTAAATGGGACTGCTGTCCCCCATACATGCGTCTGCCCACCATCCTTTTCGCATACTGAACCGGTATGCGCCGCTGGGCTGTTTCGAAATAGATAATCAGGGCAATAACCCCGGCCATCATGGCGAGCAATAAAGGCAGTAGAATAATCGGCATTTCACCGGCGCTTACCATCCTGAAAGTGGTTGCGATTGCAGCAGGCATCCTGGCGACAATACCTGCAAAAATAATCAATGATATTCCATTGCCAATGCCCCTCTCGGTCATTTGTTCGCCCAACCACATGATAAAGGCAGTTCCGGAGGTAAGGGTAATAACGGTCATCAACCTGAAGCTCCAGCCCGGATCTGAAACAATCATTTCAGCACCGGCGGGTGCCGCCATTTTCTCAAGGCCGACGCTGATAAACAACCCCTGGATAATACTTAAGCCTACTGTCGCGTAGCGGGTATATTGGGTAATCTTTCTCCTGCCGGCTTCACCTTCCTTGGAAAGGGCTTCAAGGTGGGGCACCACCACGGTAAGCAATTGAAATATAATAGAAGCACTGATATAGGGCATGATACCCAGTGCAAAGATGGAAAAGTTCTCAAGAGCACCGCCGGAAAACATATTGAACATATCAAACAATGTTCCGGCGTTCTTCTCAAAAAAAGCAGCAACAGCATCACCATTTATTCCAGGGGTGGGTATCTGCACCCCAACACGGTACACCGCCAGCATTACAAATGTGAAAATAATCCGCCGGCGTAATTCCGGTATATTGGCGGCACTCTGGAAACTGCTCTTCATGTATTATTCCTCAACAGTACCGCCTGAAGCCAAGATCTTCCTGCCGGCAGATTCACTGACTTTGTCCACCGCGACCGTCAGAGCCTTGGTAACTTCACCATTACCGAGAATTTTCACCAGAGGATATTTTTTGGCAACAAGTCCTGCTTCGATGAGTTTGTCCCGGTCCACTTTGGTTCCTGCCTCAAAACGGTCAAGGTCTTTCACATTAACAATGGCATACTGCTTTTTGAAAATGTTATTGAAGCCACGTTTGGGAAGCCTCCTTTGCAAAGGCATTTGACCGCCTTCAAAACCGGGGCGTATTCCATACCCCGAACGGGATTTGGCTCCATTCATACCGCTTGTTGCTGTTTTGCCGCGGCCTGAGCCTTGCCCCCGCCCCACTCTTTTCTTCGGTTTTTTCGAACCCGGATGCGGCGACAAATTACTTAAGGTCAACATATTCTATTCCTCCACTTCCACCAAATGCTGTACCTTTTTCAGCATTCCCCGGATTTCAGGCGTATCTTTCCGTACAATACTTTTATTGGTCTTTGTTAGACCCAAGCCAACCAGAGTCGCACGGATTTTTTTCGTACTACCGATCTTACTTTTTTTCAAAGTCAATGTAATCACATCTGCCATAGCGGCACCTTCCAAATAAATACTCAAAATTGATGATCCCACAAAAAGTCGGGAAAACGGTTACTGAATATCTTCAACAGCCTTGCTTCTAATGGCTGCAATATCTTCAATGGTCCTCAGGGTCCGCAGGCCATTCAGCGTGGCTTTTACCAGATTATGAGGGTTGTGCGAGCCCAAACATTTTGTCAGAATGTTTTGGACGCCTGCAGCCTCAAGAACTGCACGGACAGCGCCACCAGCGATTACCCCGGTACCTTCGGAGGCCGGTTTAAGCATTACCAGGCCTGCGCCGAACTTCCCTTTGATCTCATGGGGAATGGATGTCTCAGTGATAGAAACAGGCTTCATATCTTTCCGGGCCTTGTCAATGCCTTTTCGTATTGCCTCGGGCACCTGATTGGCCTTACCAAGACCACATCCAACATTGCCGTTTCCATCGCCAACTACACAGATTGCGCTAAAGCTAAAGCGACGACCACCTTTCACAACCTTCGCAGTACGATTGATGTGAACGATCTTTTCGATCAATTGATCGTCTGCATTGCCATCTCTAAAACTTGTCAAGGTCTACCCCCGATTCTTTGAATATTGTTAGCTGAACAATAGTTTTACTCAGTGAGAAGCCAAGCAGAATGATGCAAATCGCCTGTCCGCCGATTTATCCATCCGGCGAGACCGACAAACCATCCACTACAATACCAGGCCACCTTCACGGGCACCGTCGGACAGCGCCTTAATTCGGCCATGGTATATATATCCTCCCCGGTCAAACACGACCTTCTCAATCCCTTTTGCCTTGGCCTTCTCGGCAAGCTGTGTTCCCACCTTGCGGGCCTGAGCAATTTTTCCTTTATCTTCAGCTGCTTGAAAATCCTTGGCTAAAGTCGACATGGCGACCAAGGTATTTCCTGAAGTATCGTCGACCACCTGAGCATAAATATGCTTCGCACTCTTAAAGACACGCAAACGAGGCCTCTCAGACGTACCGGATATATTTTTTCGAATCCGCTTGATTCGTTTTTCCCGCGCAACCACTTTTGGATTTGTTCTAGCCATTTTTATTGCCTTACAGATATTATGCTTTTATTTGCCGGCTGCCTTGCCAACCTTCCTAACAATGTGCTCGTCCGCATACCGTATGCCCTTTCCTTTATATGGCTCAGGTTTACGGATAGCGCGAATGCGGGCTGCGGTCAGTCCTAAAAGTTCTTTATTTATTGACTCAAGAACAATGTTTGTCTTGTCGACTGAAGCCCTAACACCTTGCGGCAGGGAAAATTTCACCGGATTTGAATACCCTACATTCAAGGTCAACACATCTTTGGATACGTCAACCTTATAGCCCACCCCCTCAACAATAAGGGCTTTTTTGAATCCTTCATGGACACCTACTACCATGTTATTGACCAGAGAACGAGTAAGTCCTGAAAAAGCCACCGTTCTTTTGCTGTTATCCTTGACTTTAACAAAAAGGTTATCGTCTTTCTGAGTAAGACCTACCTCTGGACGGATATCTCTTTCCAATGTTCCTTGGGGCCCGGTGACCTTCACATGCGATCCCTTAATATTCACCTTGACTCCACTCGGAACCGGAATAGGTTTGTTGCCGATCCTAGACATGAGTTTTCTCCACTAATTACTGCATTTCCAATAGTTTACCAAACCTCGCAGAGGAATTCTCCCCCTACTCCCTTTGCCCGGGCCTGCCTATCAGACATTATGCCGTGCGAGGTCGTAATCACCCCTATTCCAAGTCCGCTCATCACCTTTGGAATTTTATCGGACTTAACATACACTCGGCATCCGGGAGAGCTAACCCGGCGCAAACCGGTAATTACACCATTACCATTTTGATCATACTTAAGCTCGATCCGCAGGACGCCTTGCTTGTCATCTTTGATGACTTCATAGCCCGTGACATATCCTTCGTCCTTCAAGATCTCGGCCAATCCGGCCTTTACCTTTGAAAACGGCATGTCAACGGTTACCTTTTTGACCATGCTTCCATTTCTAATCCTGGTCAACATATCCGCCAGGGGATCGTTCATCGACATTACGAAACTCCTTATAAATCGTAGATGAGGAATAAAAGCGGCGCAGCCGCTTTTATCGCAAATCAAAATTGATGATCCCGCAATAAGTCGGGAAAGCGGTTAACGTGCCATGCAATTTCAATTAGTTACAACGTATTACATCGATGAACTCGTATTTTATACGATTTCATCAAAAACTCCTACAGCACTGACTACTTGCCCATTACCAGCTTGATTTTGTCACGCCGGTAATCTCACCCTTGTTTGCAAGGGTTCTGAAACAAATACGGCAGATGCCGAATTTCCTTATAAAAGCCCTGGGTCTACCACAGAGTGGACACCGATTATACGACCTCACCTTAAATTTTGGCTTGCGCTGACTCTTTGCAATTAATGATTTTTTAGCCAACCTAATCCTCCTGGGCCAAATAGAATTTATTATTTTTTGAATGGCATGCCCAATATCTTCAAAAGAGCCCTGCCTTCATCATCTGTTTTTGCCGTGGTATTGATGGTAATGTTGAGTCCCTTGATCTTATCAATCTTGTCGTAATCAATTTCAGGGAAAATTATTTGCTCCTTAATGCCGAGCGAATAATTACCGGAACCGTCAAATCCCTTGGGGGAAACACCGCGGAAATCGCGAACCCTCGGCAAGGCAATATGCACAAGTTTACTTAAAAAGTCATACATCTTATCACTGCGTAAGGTTACACGGCAGCCGATCGGCATCCCCTGGCGCAGTTTAAAGCCGGCAATCGCCTTCTTGGCCTTTGTTACCACTGCTTTTTGTCCTGCAATCAGGGTCAATTCATTAGCCGCGCTGTCAATTATCTTAGGATTCTGTACAGCCTCACCTAGACCCATATTCAATACTATCTTTGAAAGTTTTGGCACTTCCATGACATTCTTGCAGCCCAAAACTTCCTGAAGCTCCTTCATACAATCCTTCTGGTAATATTCCTTCAGACCAGCCATATCGCCTCCAAAACCTTAAGCCTTAAGCCTTCGGTTCAACAGATTCACCACATTTTTTGCAAATACGTACTTTTGTACCATCTTCCAAAATCTTTTTTCCCAAGCGCACCGTTTTGGAGCATTTAGGACAGATCAGCATAAGGTTCGAGGTATGGATAGGTGCTTCTTTTTCTATAATGCCGCCTTGCTGGTTGGCCGAACTAGGCTTGGTGTGCCTCTTGATCACGTTAATTTTTTCAACAACGGCCTTTCCTTCCCGCGGTTCGACCCTGAGAATTTTTCCGACCCGTCCTTTATCCTTTCCTGCTAATACTTCAACTTGATCGTTGGTTTTTAATTTGATGCATTTATTTTGCATTGCAACCGCCTCATGCCCTATGATCTTCAAAATTTGTAAAAACTATAAATTTAGAGGGGAATATCATTTCGCTCAACACTTCGCAGCCTATTACAGAACCTCAGGAGCTAATGATATGATTTTCATAAATCCTTTCGCTCGCAACTCCCGTGCTACCGGGCCAAAGATACGCGTTCCAATCGGCTCACCAGTACCGGAAATCAATACTGCGGAATTGTCATCAAATTTCACATAGGTGTCTTCCATCCTATGGATCTCTTTAGCTGTCCTAACGATTACAGCCCTCAACACGTCGCCTTTTTTTACTTTGGCGTTGGGAATGGCCTCCTTGACTGTCACTACTATGACATCGCCAACCCTTGCATAACGGCGTCTTGTACCCCCCAGCACGCGAATACAGAGAACCTTTTTTGCTCCTGAATTATCTGCAACATTGAGTGTACTTTCTGTTTGTATCATATCGTCACCAATTGGCCAGCATGGATAGTGTCGCATCCCGCTGCATCGCATTTGAATGTTTCAATATCTCTATATGAACCCCGGGAAGGAAAATAATGACGCAAGGATTCGAATATTTTCGCAACTTTTCTGAAGAATACCTTCTTACAACCTATACCGCTTTTTCGATGATCTCTCTGACCCGCCATCTTTTTCTTTTGCTTAACGGGCGGCACTCTTCGATCATCACTCGATCCCCGATATTACAGCTGTTGACCGGATCATCAGCCATATACTTGACATGACGTCGTATATATTTGCCATAGAGTTTATGGCGCAAGGTACGCTCGGTCAATACAACAATGCTTTTGTCCATATTGTTGCTGACCACCACACCAATTTTTGTTTTTTTAGATTTCTTTTTATCAACCATTCGTAAACCCTGTTATTATAGGTCCTAGATTGTAACGCGATGAATGCATCATGAATTATTGGGGGGACCGTCTTTCACTGATTATGGTCTTCACCCGGGCAATATCCTTTTTCAACTCCCCCAGCCGTGCAGTGTTTTCAAGCGGCCGAATGGAATGCCTGAATTTAAGCTTGAACAGCTCCTCGGAAAGTTCTGTTGTTTTTGCTCCAAGGGCTTCATCACTTAGTTCACGTATTTCTTTGGCCTTCATATTGTAGTACCTCTTGAAATAACTTTGGTTGCAAAGGGCAGTTTATTGCCAGCCAAAGTCAAAGCCTCTACAGCTAGTTTTTCGTCAACACCGGCCAGTTCATAAAGAATTCTGCCCGGTTTTATAGGAGCTACCCAAAATTCCGGGCTGCCTTTTCCTTTACCCATCCGTGTTTCAGCAGGTTTTTTGGTAAGAGGTTTGTCTGGAAAAATCCTGATCCACATCTTGCCGCCGCGTTTTACCTTTCTGTTAATGGCAATACGGGCAGCCTCAATCTGCTGGGCAGTCAACTTGCCGGAGGCAACAGCCTTAAGGGCATATTCACCGAAAGAAATTGTGGATCCGCGGTGGGCGGTCCCTCTCAGCTTGCCTTTCTGCTGCTTTCTGAATTTAACCTTTTTCGGGCTCAGCATATGATTTACCTAATTTTTTATGAGGGTATCAAACCTCTTTTTTTAGATAGTTATCAAGGCCAACCTACATAATTCTCCAGTCGGCTCGATGAGAAACCTTATAGTTCCTTTTCTGCGTCAGTAAG
>CALZHT010000058.1 GCA_945787445.1 uncultured Desulfobulbaceae bacterium | reverse complement strand
AGGGTCACACCCGTTCCCATTCCGAACACGGCAGTTAAGCCTCTCAGCGCCGATGGTACTGCATGGGCAACTGTGTGGGAGAGTAGGTCGCCGCCGATTCCCTTTTTGAAAATGCCTTCAACCCCTCACCGGGTCGAAGGCATTTTTTTTGCCTCTGTCCTCTGACGTCCGTCTTCTGACCTCTGATACGGCCACACCCGTTCCCATTGCGAACACGGCAGTTCCCATGATCTATTCAGACTCCGGAATTGGCAAATCTGCTTTGTTATCAACTCTTCCGCGTACAATTTTACAGCGGGAAGAGTTTCTGCCTCGCATCTTCACCAATTACGAAGCCTGAATAGATCATGGACGCCTCTCAGCGCCGATGGTACTGCATGGGCAACTGTGTGGGAGAGTAGGTCGCCGCCGATTTCCTTTTTGAAAATGCCTTCAACCTTCATTGGTTCGAAGGCATTTTTTTTTGGGACATCAAGGAGCTAATGTTCTGTATTGCCGGAATTATCAGACTCAGTTGTCAGCATATTTTGAAGTTTACGGCACCGACCGAAAAAAAATTGAGAATTACACAAAAGCAATTTCCTCTCACCATCACCAATTGTAACCGCGAAGACAAAGAAAAATTGTATGAGGCAATCGGTTTTGTTATACATGACGCAAATAGAACCAGGTAAGGAAGGAGCGAGGAGCCGGCGAAGTCCACCCCAGGCATATGAACAGGCGCTACAGCGATTGACGCAGTAAAGTAAGATGGGATAGGATTTTTGTGCTGTGTATAAAGGCTAAACGCCTCTGAATAATGTAGAGAAGGCAATATTTGTTACGGAAAATTTTACGGAGGGGAAACACCTCAAATTTAATAAAACAAAAACTTTCATACTATCCTGACTTTTTTCTTTGCCTAGAGGTTGTTCAGAGCAGGCCCTCTCCTGTGGTTGATGTCATCAATTTGCCGTGTTTGACTCCCTTGGTGCCGATCAGTTCATCGGCCAGCCGTTTGATTTTCTTGGCTCTCCCTTTGATTACCACAACCTCAAGACAATGATTTGCATCAAGGTGTACATGTAATGTTGAAATAATTTCCTTGTGGTGGGAGTGTTGACGTCCAGTAAGCTTGTCTGATAATTCCCTCGTGTGATGGTCATATACGAGTGATACCGTCCCAACTGTCTCCTGGTTTTCATCAGCCCACTGCTCTTCAACAAATGCGTTTCGAATCAGGTCTCGAACAGCCTCTGAACGGTTTGAATAGCCTTTCTTCTCTATAAGTTTATCAAATCGGTCCAATAGCCTTGCGTCTATGGACACTCCAAAACGGACGGTGTCGGGCATGTTTTACCTCCCAAGTACTGTTCGGACAAAATACTATTCAATACTACAAAATAGTACAGGACAAGTTGAATATCTGCAAGTTGGATGGATTCAGTCTGGCAGGAGGGGAACAGGAGGACAACCAAGATGAAAACTGAATACGAAAAGTGAGCACATTCTCCGCAGGTTGCGCAAAAAGATTGCGTGCGCAAGCGGCCGCGGTGGGTTTTAATGAAATCGAAAAATACGTTTTCAATACATACTAATGGCGCCTCTTTTTTCTGATTTCTTAAGAGGCGCTATCAGTATGTATATTCTTGCAATTGCTAGCAACCGCAGCCGTTACTGCCGCAAGAAGAACTTTCGCAACCTCCACCGCCAATTGGATTTTTTGAGGTGACAGAGAATCCACCTCCTCCACCGCAGCCGCAGCCGGATTCGGTTGGTTCGATAAAATCTATCTTAACATCATCGCATTGTGCCAAAAGGTCGTTATCAATCAGGATCTGCAGGCCGTTATGTTCAACCATTTCGTCATTTCCCTTTTTATCATCAAGGGCAAGCCCGAGGGACATACCGCCGCATCCCTGCATCAATGCAACGCGGACTGGTGAATCAATATTATTTTCCTTAAGATAGTCTTGTATCTTTAGGGCTGCCAATTCGGTAACTTCAAGCATGAATAACTCCTTTTATTTTGAGTGAGAAAAATGGTGCTTCCGGCAGAGAGGCTTGCTGTCATATGGAATTTTTACACCGATACTTTCATAATAAAGGTTATTGCTAGGGAGGTCAACCGCAGCAGGAATTTTCAAAATTGTCATCTCATATAACTATTGAGAAACAGTTGAAAATTTGAGCTTGAAATCGTATACTTAATTTTTGTGTAAAAATTATAATCTTCAGGGACTATTATGGATTTTGAGAATATTAGCGCGCTGGTTTTGGCAGCAGGCAAAGGCACCAGAATGAAATCTGAACATGCCAAGGTACTGCATGAGGTTTTTTTTGCACCGATGGTCCATCATGTTCTGGATGCAATACAGGCCTTGCATCTTAAAAAGATTGTTGTTGTAACCGGATATCGCAGGGTTGAGGTTGAAAATTCTTTAAGCAGTAATTACCAGGTGACTTTTGCGTGGCAGCATGATCAAATCGGTACGGGGCATGCCGTGCTTGCTGCAGAAGAACAATTACGGCAGGCGGGCGGCACTGTTCTGATCCTTTGCGGAGATACTCCATTGATTCGTCCCCAAACATTAAAGGATTTGTTAGATGACCATTTACAAAATTCCTCTAGGCTAACGGTCATGACCACAAAAGTGGATAATCCAAAAAATTACGGAAGGATAATAAGCGGCAGTGATGGAGAGGTCGTGGCAATAGTGGAAGAAAAGGACGCTGACGCAAAGACCAGGAAAATCAAGGAAATAAATGCCGGGGTCTATTGTGCTGATATAGATTTTCTTTTTGATGCCGTTAAGCAGGTGGGAAACGACAATCAGCAGGGAGAAGTGTATCTCACCGACATAGTAGGTATTGCTGTGGATTCTGGTGTAACGGTGAATCGGTTCATATGCAAAGACCACCTGGAAATACTTGGAGTAAATTCGCGGCATGAATTGGCCCAGGCCCATGAAATTCTTCAGGAAAGACGGAATAAGGAATTGATGGCGTCCGGGATTACCCTCATCCATCCTGAAACGATTTGTATTGAAAAAACAGTGGCTATTGGTACGGATACGGTAATTTATCCCAACGTATTTGTCAGTGGTAAGACCACCGTCGGAAAAGGGTGTGTCATTGAACCGTTTGCCATTCTGCATAATTGTCAGATAGGTGATTCGGCTACCATCTCTGCAAACTCTAACCTTACAGGACATAGGGTGGCAAGAGGGGAAAAGGTCCCTCCCCATACAGTCATAAGGTTAAGTAACTGAAGTGCAATTATATGCCATCAATTTTTCAATTACTTTTCAGCGACCTCCTTGGTTGCCATATAACCCTTGACTTTATTTTTGCCGCCCGATTATATTTTTAATTATCTCATTCGTTGTGAATATTGATAACTATTTGATATTTCAAGTTGTTTGAGATTGCTGTTGATTTTTTACTGTGGCAACACTCGTTGACTATTATTAAGATCCCAAGAGTTTCTGAAAGGAGACAAGAAAGGGAGGGAGGATGATACTATGGCATATGATGCAGAATTCAACCGCTTAGAAACGGTTGTTGAGAAATTATTCGAAAAATATAGCGCCCTGAAACAGCAGAATGTCGCGCTTGAAAATACTTTACAGCAGAAAAGTCATGAAATGAACGAACTTCAGCAAACCGTGGATAAATATATGGATGAAAAAGAGCAGGTTCATAAACGCGTCACCGGCTTAATTGACTCCATCGATAAATGGGAAAAAAACGCTGAGGCTTCGCAAGGGGAGAAAGAAACCACGCAAAGTGAGGAAGGCCAACTGCAGGAAAGTGAAGATGACGGCAAATCTGATACTGCTTCGCAATTATTTTCATTATCCGGCTAGTGTCGTGTCAAGCGCCAACTGGCGCACCTTGCTCGTCCTTTGGCGCGCCAACCGCGTTGCGACTTCAGTCACATAGCGCTGCTATGCTCCTTCAGTCGCGCCTTATTGGCACGTCAAATTACTTCGTGACCGAAGGAAATCCTTTAGGGCAATCTTGCGACATTTCTCGCTGGACACGACACGCGGAATATTTATATCTATTGGGTGAATTTTGGAGCGGTTGGTTAAATTTGTAGTGTTGGGGCAGGAATATTCCCTGTATACCGATGCACCGGATGAGGATGTTGAAGAAATTCTTCAACTCGTTAAGGCTCAACTCGAAGCAGACAATAAGGGAGCAAATGTGTTGCCTTCACATAAAATAGCGGTTCTGACCAGCTTGAATATGGCCGGTAAATATGTAAAGCTTAAGCGTGATTTTGAGCTTTATAAAGAATCGGTTGATGAAGATGTTGATAGGCTCGCAAAAAGAATTGAGAAATTCCTGTATGTGAGATAGGATGAGAGCATTCCCCTGCCTTGTTGGTGATTAACAGTTTTTTCGAGCCAACATTGACATCAAGGGTGACTCCACTGGTTCTGGAAAGGAAATTCATATCGAAATTCCTTGAAGGGGGCATGAGTAACGCCCACCTAACTATGTTAGGTTCGATGTCGCTGTCAACACGGCAATGGCGGGGGATTTTCCCTGTTTTTACTACTCGTTATGGTTAGTAAACCTGACGATTTACATATATTTTTACATAAATAAGGGAGGAAAGCAGACTCGAAAGCGAATTATGAAGATTTGGGTCGTTGCGGATAAGGTTTAAGGATACTAATCTTTTAGCGATGCGGTTGTTTTATTAACCTGCCGTCGTTCACATAGATTATACGGACTAAAAAGCTGACAGCCGAATGAAAAAAGTAAACAATGATAAGGACATAAGTAGTTGCTCTTGAGCTAAAAAGATGTCCCTTTTGGGCTTTTTGCCAAGTCTTTTCCAATAACCTTCCAGGGGTCGCCCTGTGCGCCCCTTTTACGTGTATACGCATATGTTTGAACAGATCTGTCTGTTCAGCCCTTGCCATATCTCCATCCACACCAGATACCTCTTCTAAACTCGTCTTTTGTAAGGAAGTCTGACGCCCTGTAACCACAAAATTTTTGGGCATTAGTGTTTCATCCATAAATGGAACATGTTTTCTTCCATCTATGTTTTTTCTAATACCATCCACCTTGGAGGATAAACTCCGTGAATCATACAGCTATTATTTTATTGGTCCTTGTCCTTGGCACCTTAGCCGGGATAGCGGTTGGTTTTTTTAGCCGGAAAAAATTTATTGACTCCCGGAAGGAAAATGTTGAGGAGCAAGGAAAAAAATTAATTGAGAATGCGATTCTTGAAGCGGAGCAGATCAAGAAAGAGGCCGCACTGCAAATCAAAGATGAGGCCTACCAGTTAAAACAAGAGGCAGATCGTGAGATAAAGGAAAGGAAAAAGCAGATCATTGAGGAGGAACGGCGCCTTGCCCAGAAGCTTGATCAGATTGAAGGGAAGATAGACCTTCTCGATAAAAGAGAAATGGAGCATCTGCAGAAGGAAAAAGCCCTTATTCAGGATGAAAAACAGCTGGTCAATAGAAACAGGGAGATGGACCAGCTCATTGACGAGCAGCGAAATCAACTGGAAAAAATATCTGGTGTCTCAAAGGAACAGGCCCTCAATATGCTCAAGGAGAGCATCGAAAGTGAAGCCCGCATGGAGGCTGCCAAGTCTATTGTAAAGATTGAAAACGAAATGAAAATGCAGGCAGACCGCAAGGCCAAAAAAATACTGGCTTTGGCAATATCTCGATATGCCGGGGATTATGTTGCCGAAAAGACCGTCTCTGTTGTAGCCTTACCCAATGAAGAGATGAAGGGCAGGATCATCGGCCGCGAAGGGAGAAATATCCGTGCTTTTGAAAGTGCCACAGGCATAGACATCATTATTGATGATACACCGGAGGCTGTCATACTTTCCGGTTTTAACCCGGTAAGAAGAGAGGTGGCCCGCCTTTCTCTTGAGCGCCTGATCACTGACGGCAGAATTCACCCGGCCCGCATCGAAGAAGTGGTGGAGAAGGTCACCAAAGAGCTTGAGGTTGCCATCCGGGAGGCCGGTGAGCAAGCGACTTTTGACGTCGGGGTCCACGGCGTTAATGTTGAGTTGGTTAATCTCTTGGGCCGCTTAAAATATCGAACCAGTTACGGACAGAATGTATTGCAGCATTCAATCGAAGTCGCTTTTCTATGCGGCATCATGGCTGCTGAACTTGGTCTCAACGTCAAACAGGCGAAACGCGCGGGTCTGCTTCATGATATAGGTAAAGCTGTTGACCATGAAGTGGAAGGTTCTCATGCAAGCATTGGTAAGGATATTGTCAAAAAGTATGGCGAAGCGCCTGAAGTCGTTTATGCCGTCGCCGCCCACCATGAGGACGTTGAACCGAAAAGTGTGCTTGATATACTTGTCCAATCGGCAGACGCCCTGTCAGGGGCAAGGCCTGGAGCGAGAAAGGAGATGCTTGAGACCTATGTGAAAAGACTCGAGGATCTGGAACAGATCGCCAATTCCTTTAAAGGGGTGGAAAAGTCGTATGCCATTCAGGCGGGCAGAGAGCTACGGATTGTGGCTGACAGCAATGTTGTCTCTGATGCTGAAACAACAATGTTAAGTAATGACATTGCCAAGGAAATTGAAAAGAACCTTACCTACCCCGGGCAGATTCGGGTCACGGTAATCCGAGAAACCCGTTCGGTAGAATACGCTAAATAATTTGATTCTTTCCTTGGTTTTGAGTGGTCAGGCGATATATGAAGTATTCCATTGATGAACAGATTGCCCGTATAGAACGCGGCACAGTGGACCTTATTTCCCGTGAGGAATTGGCAAAAAAGCTCAAGCAATCTCAGGAGACCAATACTCCCCTGAAGATTAAGGCCGGTTTTGATCCAACTGCTCCGGATCTGCACCTCGGTCATACAGTATTGATTCAAAAACTCAAACACTTTCAAGATCTGGGACATGAGGTATATTTCCTCATCGGTGATTTTACCGGTTTGATAGGAGATCCCACTGGAAAGTCTGAAACACGCATACCCCTTACCAGCAAGGATGTGGCCAGGAATGCCGAGACTTATAAAGAACAGATTTTCAAAATTCTTGATCCCGAAAAAACACAGGTGGTGTTTAACAGCACCTGGCTCAGCAGCTTATCTTTTCAGGAGATAATTAAGCTGGCATCGCAGCTCACCGTTGCCAGGATGCTTGAGCGGGAAGATTTCAAGGTGCGTTTTGAAAACGAACGTCCGATCTCCATCCATGAATTTTTGTATCCTTTAATCCAAGGATATGATTCCGTTGCCATGCATGCAGATGTTGAGGTCGGCGGTACTGATCAACGCTTTAATCTGCTGATGGGCAGGGATTTACAAAGGACTTGGGGACAGGAGCCGCAGGTGGTGATTACCATGCCCTTGCTGGAAGGATTGGATGGTATCAATAAGATGAGTAAGTCCCTGGGAAACTATATCGGCATCACTGAAAAAGCGGATGATATATATGGCAAGGTTCTTTCCATTTCCGACACATTGATGTTCCGGTATTACGAATTATTGAGTGACCTTTCAGCCCAGGAAATCGAATCCCTCGCAAGTGAAATGCAGGAGGGCCATATTCACCCAAAGGCTGTGAAACAGCAGTTGGCCCGCGAACTGACCGCACGATTTTACGGAGATGGGGAAGCGGGACGGGCTGAGGCCAATTTTGAGCGGATTTTTAAAAATCGTGATCTGCCCGATGAAATTCCTGAGTATGTCATGGGAATATCTGAAAAAGAAATATGGTTGCCGCGTCTGCTTGTTGATGCCGGGATGGTTCGCGGTACTTCTGAGGCCAGGCGTCTGGTGAAACAGAAAGCGGTTTCTTTGGATGGCCAGAAAATTCTTGATGATAGCTGCAACGTAAAGACAACCGGTGAAATTCTCCTGAAAGTGGGGAAAAGAAGATTCTGTAAAGTGATATTCAGAAAACAGGCCTAGCCCGCATTTCTCACAAGCGACCTACTGCGAAGCCGGCAAGCATGGCGTCTACTGCGTTGCGCTTGGAAAACATCCTCAACGTACTGCAAGTATGCCTGCGGGTGTTTTCCTGCACGCGCCCTGTATCCACAACGCTTTCCAGCTTCTCGCGACGTTCTTTGTGAGAAATGCGGGCTAGGCAAGATCTTTTTCGGATTTGACGTTATTCCTTCCTGAATCCTTTGCCAAATAGAGGGCTTTGTCAGCCTTTCCCACCACCGTTTCAACAGTATCTTGTCGATTAATGATCGAAACTCCGAGACTTACGGTGATTTTTTCAATTGGTTTACCTGTTTTCGGATCAGTGGGTTTTTTGACCGAGATCTGAATACGCAATTGCTCGGCAACGATAATTGCCTGGTCCAGGGTTGTATTGGGAAGCAGAACAATAAACTCTTCACCGCCGTAACGTGCCGGAAAGTCCTTGCCTTTCAAGTTTTTTTGCAGGATGCCGCCGAGAAGCTGTAATACGTAATCTCCGGTTTGATGGCCGTATGTATCATTGAATTTTTTAAAGAAATCAATATCAAGAATAATAACCGAAAAAAATGATCCATCTCTCTTGAATTCATCAACAAGTTCTTTAATTTTTTTGTCAAAAGCCTTTCTGTTATTAAGGCCGGTGAGGCCGTCTTGATTTGCCTCTTCTTCTGTTTTTTTGAGTTGATGTTTCAGTTTTTCGGTCTGGGTTGTGGCCTCTTTAAGTTTGTCCTGCAGAGCCCGGCTCGATTCCGCCATATTTGCTGTTTCCTGAACGATTCCTTTAACCACCCCCTGTACTTCTGATAAATGGGTGGCGCTATTTAACTTCTCGACATAGTCGTCTAATTTCATTCCATGGTTAGAGGCGAGTTGGCTGGTGGTAAGGAGTTCGGAAAAGATATCTTTGATTATTTTTTGGGTTTCCAGGTGCACCTTGTCGAGGATGGCGCTCTCCTCTTGATTATTGAAATATTTGGTGTGCAGCTTGCCGGTGATGGATTCCGAGAAAAAAACACCAGAGGCAAGAATTTCATCCATTTCCGCCTTCAACGTATCAATGCTGCCGGCAAAGTATTCAAACCAAAGTTGATAGGCTTCAGGAGTGAGGATGATCTTCGATTGTGCCGTTTTGGCGAATATTTTTTTAGCGATCTCAATTGTTTCTTCTAAACCATTTGGATTTTCAGTCATAATCAATCGTTGCTTCTATAGTTGATATTGTAGGATAATAAGCAGAGGAAGACGGCTAGCTTAGTGGACATACCTGATTCCTGCCTTTCTCTTTGGCATAGTAAAGGGATTGATCTGCTGTCAAGACCAGGGAATCCGGCTTTGAATCGCGTTCCGGCACAGCGGTTGCGACTCCCAAACTGATGGTTACATACTTGATGACCTTTGATTTCTCATGGGGGATTTTGAGTTCCTGCACATTTTTACGCATGGTTTCAGCAATCTTCAATGCCCCCTTGACTCCAGTCTCCGGCAGGATAGCGGCAAATTCTTCGCCACCGTACCGGGCAATGAAATCTGTTTCCCTTGCAAGAGATTTTTCAAGGCAGGAAGCAACCTGTTTTAAGCAATCGTCGCCTTGCTGGTGGCCGTAAGTATCATTAAAGAGTTTGAAAAAATCGATATCGAGCATGACAAGGGACAATGATGAACTGTGCCGCATGGCACGTTGCCACTCTTGACTGAGGATTTCGTCGAACCTGCGCCTGTTGGGTATGCCGGTAAGGCCGTCAAGGGAAGAGAGTTCTTGCAAAATTTTGTTTGCTGCCGCCAATCGCTGTTGGCTTTCCTGTAATGCCTTGAATGCTTCGTCGCGTTGTTTTTGATAGATGTAGGCCTGTGAATGGTAGCGGATGCGGGCAATGAGTTCAATTTTATCAGGCAGCTTGACAATATAGTCATTTGCCCCGGTGGCAAAAGCCTGGCTTTTTATTTCCGGTTCCTCTTTAGTGGAAAGAACAATGATAGGCACTTGGGATGTAACCGGATTAGCCCGGAAGAACCGCACCATCATAAGTCCATCAACCTCCGGCATTACAAGGTCCTGGAGGATTAAGGTCGGACGAAGCTCTGTGGCCATTTTTACGGCTTTTGTCGGATCAGAACAGTAATGGAAATCGATGTCCTCGGCATCTTCCAGGCATCGACGCACAGCCTCTGCGATCATTGCTTGATCATCAACCAAAAGCACTGTTATTCTATAAGAATGAAGGCCTTTAAATTTCTCGCCGTGCTGTTTTGTTTCGTTACTCATGATAGATTCCCACTTTTGGCGCCATGAGGTCTATAAGGGCTGAACCGATTTCGCAGACGGGCAAGATTTCAACGGCCGCTCCAATTTCAGCAGCGGCTTTTGGCATGCCATACACTACAGAGGATTCCTGATCCTGGGCGATGGTGTGCCAACCTCGCCGGTTCAGAGCTAAAAGCCCCGCTGCTCCATCCCTTCCCATTCCGGTCAGTAAAACGCCGATAGTGATGCCATACCAGTTTCTGGCGACACTGTGAAAGAAGACATCAACAGAGGGATGGTAAAAATTGTTTCGTGGTTCCTTGGTGTATTTCATTTTTCCATTTTCAGTAAGGATTACATGATCATCCGTACAGGCAATCAAAGCAATGCCGGGAATCGGCACATCTCCTTCGCACAGTTTCCGAATCGGGATTTCTGTTTGTCTATCCAGCCACTCAACCATATTGGGACTGAATTTTTCATCCATATGCTGGATGATTACAATTGAACCCGGGAAATCAGCGGGCAGGCAAGAGAGAAGTTTAACCAATGCCTGAGGCCCGCCTGTGGATGCACCGATAGAGATCAAACAATTTTTCCGTGTCCTGGTATGTATTTTTCTGACAGGCTGATTCTGTTCTCTGATGCGGGAGCGGGAGGAAATGTGCCCTTTAAGCTTCCCGATCTTTTCAATTTTCTGGAGTAATTCAATTCCTGCACCTGCCTTGTTTTTCATGTTAAGGATCGGGGTGGCCACAGCATCGAGAGCGCCTGCTCCCATGGCCTCAAAAACCATGGAAGAATTGCCGTCAACCGATGCGGTAACCACAAGGATGGGGCAAGGGGTTGTCTGCATGATTTCACGGGTCGCCTCAACGCCATTCATAACAGGCATAACCAGATCCATCAAGATCAGATCAGGCGTGTCATCAGTACAAAGGGCTATGGCTTCCTTACCGTTATAAGCCACCCACACAACCTCATGCTGGGGTTGTGAGACTAGAAGTCGCCGCATGCCTTCGACCGCTAAGTTTAAATCGTTTACAATACCGATTCGCAATTGAATGTCCCTTTATCTATTGACCGTATAGTAATTACCTTATGTCATGTTCATATTGTTCATTGGCAGGATTGCCAATCAATTCCTTAACCGTTTTAACCAGGGTCTGATCGTGGAAACTTCCCTTGGTCAGATAATAATCTGCCCCTGCTTCAAGCCCCAGCTTTCTGTCTTCCTCCCTGTCTTTATACGATACAATGATAATGGGCAGGGAACCGAGGCGGGGATCTTTTCTGATGAGGGTTACCAGCTCGATGCCGTCCATACGAGGCATATCAATATCGCTGACAACGAGATCGTAATCTCCGGTGCGCATCATATTCCAGGCATCCATCCCATCTACTGCAACATCAACATCATATCCTTTGGCATTCAGCATTTTACGCTCGACTTCCCTGACGGTGATGGAGTCGTCTGCCACTAAGATGCGTTTGATTTTTTTGAAGTCATCCATTTCATCCAGGCGGCCAATGCGTTTTAAGCGATTGTCAGAGATCAGATGATCCACAGACTTGACCATGTCTTCAACATCGACGATAAGCACAGGGGATCCATCTTCCAACAAGGCTGCAGAATTAATATCCTGGATTTTTCCCAGCCGCTGGTCCAGTTTGTGGACAACGAGATGGCGAATTCCAAGGAAATTATCAACAATAAGGCCGTATTGATATAAACGATCACTCAATACCACAACTTTGAATTCAGTCTCTGAGTCTGATGTTGCGGATTCTCCTTTGACAAAGATTTGCCGACCGGAGACCATACCTATCCTTTTATCGGCAAGGGTGAAATACTGACGACCTTCTACTTCCTTGATCTGGTCCGGTGGAATTGTTAATACTCTGTCGACAGCAACCAGTGGAAAAGCGTATGGTTCTTCGCATATTTCGACCAGCAGCGACCGCATAACAGAGAGAGTGAGAGGCAGCTGCATTTCAAAGCTGGTTCCTTGCCCCATCTTTGTGGTTGCATGAACCATACCGCGGACTTCGTGAACGGTACTGTGCACCACGTCAAGACCTACACCTCGACCGGAAATTTTACTTACCTTTTTTTTGGTGCTGAAACTGGGCAGGAATAGGAATTCGATGAGTTCATTGTCAGTAAGGTCGCGCGCCATGCTCTTGTTTATCATCTTTCTTTCAATGATAGTGCTTCTGAGCTTTTCCAAATCAATGCCCCGCCCATCGTCTTCCACAATGATATTAAGCATCCCGGCTCTGTGCCTCGCTTCAAGACGGAGAACCGCTTGCCTCGGCTTCCCAGCCTTTTCCCGTTCAGCCGGTGACTCGATTCCATGGTCAAGTGCGTTCCGTAGGAGGTGATTTAAGGGGGCCTCGATTTTATCTAAAATATCCCGGTCTACCAGGGTTTCTTCACCGACAATATCGAACTGTACTTCTTTGCCAAGGTCTCGGGCCATATCTCTTATCAGCCGGGGGAATCCATGAACGCCTTCAATAAAGGGCCGCATGCGATTGATGATAACTTCGTGATAAAGCTGGTAGGATATTTCAGTCGATCGGCGGGCATGGTCCTCCATTTCATCAAGGTTTTTGGCCAGCAATGTCCGGCATTTATTAATTTTCTTACGGAGGTCTTTAAGGAGTTTACTGTGGTCTTCTTCTGAGCCTGTTTCAATGGTATCGGTCAAGCTGTCAATGAGATTTTGCAATTCGTCCTGACGATGCTTCACGTGCAACATTTTGGATGTAAAAGCAGGCAGCCAACGGGATTCAACCTGGATTTCTCCAGCAATGCCCATGAGGCGGTTCAATCCCTCGGAAGATACCCGCACTGCCCTGTCAGTCACTTTTTCCTCTTTGTCAGATTCGTTCTGAGTGGCAGGTGGGTGAGGACTTGTTGGCAGAGGTTGTTGAGCACCCTTTTTCTGAGGTTGTAAAACCAGGCTGTTTATTTTTTTTGTTAGGTCGGCGAGAGCGTCGGAATGATCGGCAGTCCAGGTTTCAATGGTATCCTCAGGAATCCGGGCGATGCTGGAGAGCATATTCACGCCTTTAAGCAGAATGTCAATGATATCATTGTTGAGTTGAATGGAGTCTTGCTGAGCAGCAACAAAGGTGTCTTCCATGGCATGGGCTATCCGCACGGCAGGATCAAGATTCACTATACGGGCTGCTCCCTTTACAGAATGGGCAGCCCGCATAGCTGAATCCAGCAATGAGGATTCTGACGGATCCTTTGCAAGAGTGAGGAGATTTTCATTGAGTGCATTGCAATGATTCTCAGCTTCCACGCGAAACAGGTCCATCATGGACATGTCATTTAGATCAGAAGTATTTTCTGAGGATGGTTTAGGAGAAGGAGGAGGTTCTGATTCTTTTTCTTCTTTTTTAGGTGATGATATCTTGACTTCTGCTGTGGCTGGAGGTTTTTCTTGGCCGGCTAAGTCGCGTAAATTTGCGGTCAGAGCAGTAATTTCATCATTATTATCGGCAAGCCATGTTTCGGATTCACCCTCAGGCACTTGGGCAATACTGGAGAGCATATCCACGCCTTTTAGCAGAATATCAATACTATCACGGTCAAGTTGTATGGTATCTTTTTGAGCAGCAACAAAGGCGTCTTCCATGGCATGGGCTACCTGCACAGCAGGATCAAGATCCACTATACGGGCCGCTCCTTTTACAGAGTGAGCCGCCCGCATGAGAGATTCGAGCAATGGCGCGGAAGCAGGTTCTTTTTCCAGGGCAAGGAGATTATCGCTTAATGCGGCACAGTGATTCTCTGCTTCCATCCGGAACAGCTCAATCATGGTCATGCTGCTAAAGTCGTCGCCGTTCATGGTGCTCATATCAAATTTTTCGCCAATGCATCAAACAGTTGTTTATCTTCCAAAAAACCCACATCCATATCTTCCAGGCAAAGGATGCATCTAGTTAATACAGCCTTTGAACCGGATACGGTTACCGGTAAATTGCGTAACATCTCAGGAGTGTATTTGACTATGCCAACCACTTCACTTACCGGAAAAACTATTTTCTGACCGCGCCTTGACGCTACCACTAAACGTTCCGGGGTAACGTATCCTTCACGGATGGGCTTTTCACCGCGCTCCAATCCTAGGATACCGCCAATGGAAAGGCAAATTTCCAATTTGCCCCGCACATTCACGATGCCTCTCAAGGTGGAGTTACTGCGATGCGGGATTGAATGAATGGATCCCATGTCAACAACTTCCTCGACCAGTTCTGCAGGCAGGGCGAGCCATTCGCCTCCGGCGCGGAATACAAAAGCAGATTCTGTGTTTGTGGCCTTGGATTTTTTCTCTTTTGCCAGAAGAGTGGTGCATTCCAACTGGTAGTCCGAAGGAATTGGGCGGTCCAGGAGCTTCCTGCCCAAAGAGGTATATACCGGGCAATTCTGACAATGAAAATACTTTTCTAAATCCTTGCAGCGCTCCGTGCTGCTTCCCCATACACCGATAAGGTTCCAGCATAGATCAACGTTTTTTTCATGCTGCAAATTGTTGCCTTCTTCCAATCATCCACCTATTTTCTAGTTCCGTAATTCCATGGTTTGCACGTTTCTTTTGCATTACATATCCAACTTCCATTGTATATTGAATTACTATGCTTGTCTTTGCTTCTTTCCATGATGGTTCATCCTTCAATCATCCTGTCTTGCAAAGGTTTGGATCTTTGGATTTTGAGAATTCTTCTTTTGTAATTCTCGGCGCTGACATGATCGCCTGTTTTTTCAGCTATGAGGGAAGAGAGTATGAGACCTTCAATATGATTTGGCGCGAGATATAACGTTTTGCGTAATGACTTTATGGCATTCTCTGTATCGCCTTTACTATCATATATAACGCCGAGAAGATAATAGGATTCAGCATCCGGACCGTTTTCATGCAGGTGGAGATTGCAATGCCTGACCGCCTCTTCAAGATGACCTGCATCTGCCATTTGACGCGCGGTTTCCAGTTCATTTGCTGTTTCAGGGATTTTTTCAGGAGGTTCTATGACTTTACTGCCATCTTGTGCAGTTTGACGGCTTAATTGGATGCGGCTCTGCTCGCTTTTATAGAGGGCCTCTTGCAGCCGCTTTTCCGTTTCAGGTGTTTTTTTAAGAAGTGCAAAGGCCTTTAAATAAGGATAGGTGATAAAAGAAGAGTCCGCGAATAGTCCTGCTTCAGCATGACCAATAAAGAGTAGCCCTCCGGGCAGCAGCAGACGGTCCAATATAGTAATGGTCCGTTCAAGATATTTCGAATCAAGATAGATCAACAGATTACGGCAGAATACAATATCATGGACTCCTAGTCTCTCTATAAACAAGGCGCTTAAAATATTGCCGTGTGAAAAATGAACATTTTTCCGGACGCTTTCTTTCAGGATAAAGATATCGTTTTTTTTATGGAAAAAGCGGTCTCGGAAGCCGATGTTCCTACCACGGAAGGAATGTTCGCTATATTCCGCCCTTTTTGCCCGGGCAATCGCTCGTGTACTGATATCTGCTCCGGTAATTTTGAATTTATCAGCAGGCCATCCGGCTTGCAATAAAGCCATGGCAATGGAATAGGGCTCCTCGCCTGTGGAACAAGGCAGACTTAAAACCCTAAGGATCCCTGAAGGATTATCATGCGACCATTTATTGCGCACAAAATCGGTTAGCGCGGCAAAAGGCACCTGGTCCCTGAAAAACCAAGTCTCGGGGATCACTACTTCTTCGATTAATTCTTTAAACTCACCTGGAGAGGCCTTGAGTTTTTTGCCATACGCTTCCAACTCTGCTATTTCAAGAGACCTCATGCGTCTTTTTATGGCCATCTCAAGGGTGGAATGGCCAATTGCAGTGATTTTCAGGCCTAATGCCTGGCGCAGGAGATCTTCAAGGTCGCTGTATTTCATCAGGTTTACTTTTTTGGCAAAGCAAAAGCAGGCATAGAGAAAATTTGATATATTAAAAGTTTACAGAGGTATTTACGAGATTATTCCTGGTAGAGGTCTGCTATTACCCGTTCCGGTAACATTCGTTTAAGGTCAAACCACTGAATCATTTCATCCTTTTCCCTGTTGATAGTGGCTGAATAGATATCATCATCAAGTAAAATCCCTGAGGTCTGGTGGTTGGCATGTTTAACTTTGATGGTTTCAGTGACATGCTCCGCTAAAAGTCCCAGCATTTGCTTGGGCTTTTCCTTAAAGGTGTAATTGATAATGATGATGCGCGTACTTAATAGTTGTTCGCAAAGACTCTCTTCACCTTCGAGAAGAGCGCAAAGGTCTAGAACCGGAAGGGCGGTGCCGCGGTAATTAAGCATACCAAGTACATAGGGAGGCACTTTGGGTATCCTTTTTAATTTAACCATGGGAACAACTTCCACAATGAGATTTGTTGGAAGTGCGTAGCGTCCCTCTTTTGTCTCAAAGAGGAGGAGAAGCATCGCCTAATCCACCTTAAAACACGAAATTGCTTCCTGGAGACCCATTGCCGCCTGCTGGAGCCGTGCAATGGTGGAGCTGGTTTGGGCAATGGATTCAGCAGTCTGTTGCGCCGCATCGTTTAACTGGCTGGTTGCTTCGCTGATTTGCTTGGCGCCCAGGGATTGGGCTTCAATGCCTTCATTAACTGTAGAAATTTGCGGCATCAGCACCTTGACCTGATCAATGACACCGGCAAGTTGCTCGGAACTGAGGCGGATATCCTTGACACTGGTTCGTACATCCTCGGCAAACTTATCCAGCCCCATAACTCCTGAAGATATTGCCGATTGGACTTCCTGGACGATCTGTTCTATGTCATAGGTAGCCACTGCGGTTTGGTCTGCCAATCGTCTTATTTCTGTGGCAACCACTGCAAATCCCGCCCCATATTCGCCTGCCTTCTCCGCCTCGATAGCTGCGTTTAAGGAGAGCAAGTTGGTCTGGTCGGCGATTTTATTAATGGTTTTTACTACCCCGGCGATATTGCCGGCTTTTTCACTGAGAATTGAAAACTTGTCCACAATGGAACGGGTGGCATCTTCCATTCTGACCATTGTGCTGTCTATGTTCGAGAGACCGGAATGCCCTTCTTCGGCAGCGAAAGCAGTATTTTTGGTAAGACTGTTTACCTTTTTCATGGTTGACATGAGATTCGCAGAAGTTGCAGCAATTTCTGTGGTCGATGCGGCAATTTCGCTGGAGGTGGCCGCATATTCGTTTACAGTTACTTCCTGTTGCTTGGTTGTTGAGGCGATTTCCGTGATAGAGCTGGTGACCTGGATGCCTGATTTTTGAATTTGTGACACCAATTCAGACAGGTACGTCAACATCTGATTGAATCCACCTATCAACACTCCGAATTCATCCTTTCTTTCATGGATGAGACGACCGGTAAGGTCGCCGTTCCTCATGCGCTCCATTGCCAGCGCTATATTGGTCAGGGGTTCATCTATGCCCCGCATAAGAAAATATCCTGCAACCAAACAAACGATGCCGCCAAATAAAATGATGAATATGAAGACATTCCTGAAAAAATCATATTGATTCTGGGCATCACCGTATTTTTCCTTGGTTGAAATGAGCCGGTTTTCAATGAGTTGTTTGATAACGTTTTTGTATTCAGCGTCAATGGGGCCGAGTTTGTGAGTATTGATATCATCAATTTTATCGAGGTCTTTTTGTTTGATTAGAGAGACTATATCATCGGTTATATTTGCGGTGGCGCTGATGAGGGGCATGGCTGGAGAAAGCCAGTCATCTTCTTTATTACCGGCTCCTTGTGAAAGTTCTATTATTTTGGTCCATTTTTCTTTTAATCCCTGTCTTGATTGTTCAGCAATACGCAGGCTTTCCTCCCAGGAGATCTGCTCGTATAGAAGGCCCATTACTGCGTGATTGAGGTCGATCTGAAATAGATTGTCAATTTCCCGCAGCTCTTTCAATGGCAGCACGGAACTCTTATACACTGAAGAAAGGGTGTTGTTCGTGCGATTCAGTCCGTATAGTCCGCCAATACCGGAGCTTACCAATAATATCAATAGGAAGACGACAAAACCTATGAGACGCCATTTAACACTTAAATCTTTCAAAATGTTGACCGACATCGTAACCTCATCTCTGATGATTATTTGTGAAAAGGGAAACTCATAATTATATCTGTATGAGCCTGTGAGTGGACTGATTTACGCGATTTGCCCAAGATTAATTTATGTTGCGAGGAGAAAATGTAAAACCTTATAGAAATATTAAACATGAAAAATTATTGAATATCAAATAATTATCAGGAACGCTGCAATAAATATTACATCAATGGGCGATTATGATAAGAAAATATCCCATGCACAGGGCGGAGCGATAAAGGACAATTAATAGCTTTGTGATTGGATTTCGCCAAAGGATTGTATTCACTGAATTGCTTTGTAATAAAGGAATCTGGCACTGCCATTAAGTACAAAGCGAAGGAGGATAAGGGGACTAAACAGTACACTCACAGAGAAAATAATTAAGAAGTTGAGGCGCCACAAGAAAGCGTCACTATAAATGACATTATATATTGTCGTGCCTTCTATCTCGTGACATTTGCCAATTCGTGGTGGGTGGGGTACGAGTTGATCTCTTTTATATAAAAGATTGTTGAGTAGGTACTATATTTGGGTATTTTGTGAAGGTAAAAAAAAGGCGGCAGTTTTACGCTGCCGCCTTTTTGATGATCATGTGGTAAGAATTTTATTTCCCTTCCGGTTCAAGCGCTTTGGCGCGACCTTCAAGGAATTTCCAAGCCTTTTCCACGTCTTTCTGGGCCATGGCCATGAGTTCGTCCGCATGGGTCGGGTTCATCAGTTTGAGAGCCCGATAGCGATTCTCGTTGAGCGCATAGTCGGCAAACGGCATGGCAGGAGCTTTGGAGTCAATGGTCAGAGGGTTCTTGCCGGTCGCCTCGAGGT
>CALZHT010000057.1 GCA_945787445.1 uncultured Desulfobulbaceae bacterium | reverse complement strand
TCTGAATCCTGAGGCGGATATGAAGGTCTGGTATTCTTTTGACGAGGTCGGCTATACTGACTTTCCCAGATACGGAAATACCGGTTAACATTAAAAAAGAGTCAAACTGGAGATACCTCAGGTCTTTGCTTGATTCATCTTAAGCTTCCGCTTTATCCCTGAATCAAAGTAAACGGAAGGGAACCGCAGGACCGCCTTTTGCCAACACTTGAGATTTCAAAGGGCTTGAACGCTTCACTCTTCCTACCAGATGCATGGTGAACACCCAATGGAACCTGTTCTGCATCATTCACAATATGATGAAAATCCACTGATACGGATCGGGATTTGTATATGAAACCGTTGGAGTTAGCAAATAAATATATGGAAGTTTTTTACTCCGGTGAGTCACTCGATGACCTCCATCAGTTATTTGCAAACAAATTTTCATTCAAAGGCCCTTTTCTATGAATTCGATACGGCAGAGGCATATATCGAGTCATTTAAGTTGAATCCTCCGAAAGACTTTAGCTATAAAATCATAGAGTCATACGAAAAATAGGATTCCGCTTGTTTGGTTTACCATTTCTCAAAACCTGGTGTTTCTACATTAATGGCTCAAATGTTTGAGGTTACTAATGAGAAGATATCTACAATACTGCTTCTTTTCGATACAGTAGCATTCACATAATAAATCGCTCGTTGGGATGATAGGCGGCAATGCGGTCCACGTCCCACAAATCAACCTTTGCATAAACAGGGAATGAAGCTATGAATGAATACGAGAAAATAAACTATGTCGAGTTTCCTGCCAAGAATATTGAGGCCGCCAAAGACTTTTTTACAACAGTATTCGGTTGGTCGTTTGTAGATTACGGCCCTGAATATACGGCTTTCTCAAATGAAGGTATTGACGGAGGCTTTTTCAAATCCGATTTAACTGCATCTACTGCAAACGGTAGTGCTCTTATAGTTTTCTATAGTAAGGAGCTGGAGAAAACCCAATCAAAAATTGAGAACGCGGGTGGTTCAATCATAAAGCCCATTTTTTCGTTTCCAGGTGGTCGTCGTTTTCACTTTGCCGATCCCAATGGTAATGAGTATGCGGTGTGGTCGGACGTAAATGCTTAACCAAGGGGAGGAGAGGAAGAGAGAAAATTGGGTGCCTTACGGGCATGCTCATTGACCCGCCTCTCACCCTCTATAGTTTTACCAGGAGACTATATGGGGCACGTATATCTTTCTATAGCAATAATTGCAGAAGTTATAGCAACCAGCGCGTTAAAAGCGTCGGAAGAATTTACTCAATTAGGACCGAGTATTCTTGTAATTGTAGGGTATGGAGCAGCGTTTTATTTTTTATCACTCGTGTTAAAAACGATTCCCGTAGGAATTGCCTATGCAATCTGGTCAGGAATCGGGATCGCCCTGATTACAATTGTAGGTGCAATATTTTTCAAACAAATACCGGATATCCCGGCGATTATAGGCATGGTACTGATAATATCCGGGGTGGTGGTGATATATGTTTTCTCAAAAACTGTCAGTCATTGACTCGAGCAAGGCAAATTACTCGGACGTCCAAAAGCAGCGCTCCTTCATAGCTCTGCTTTTTACCGCCGTTGATCTGCAGCATTAAACGTCTTGGCGCAGGAGGATAGAATGCCTATAACCCTAGCATTTGACGTGTATGGCACGTTAATCGACACACACGACGTCGTTGCGACATTGCAGGAAATGGTCGGGGACAAGGCTGAGGAATTTTCTCGTACTTGGCGTGACAAGCAATTGGAATACTCCTTCCGCCGAGGATTGATGCAGAATTACGAAAATTTTGCCGTCTGCACGAGCAATGCCCTTGATTACACCTGCATTTACCACAAAGCGCCACTCAATAAAGAGCAAAAAAATAAGTTGCTTGGCGCTTATCGCGTACTTCCTCCATTCAAAGACGTTAAAGAAGGATTGGCTCGTTTGAAAGCAGCCAATTATCATCTATACGCGTTTTCCAATGGTAGCGCAGATGCGGTCGAGATGCTACTGTCCACGGCTGGCATCAGAGACTTTTTTCTTGGGATTGTCAGCGTTGATGACGTAAAATCATATAAGCCGAATCCTGGCGTTTATAGCTATTTCCTGAGAAGGTCGGGGGCATCTGGCGGCAGCGCGTGGCTGATCTCCAGTAATCCATTTGATGTCATCGGGGCAATTTCGACGGGCATGAAAGCTGCTTGGGTTCAGCGTTCTCCAGAGGCGATCTTTGATCCGTGGGGGATAGAACCGACAATGACCGTAAGTAGCCTTTGCGACCTTAGTGAGCAAATTGCAAGGTATCAACTGACAGATGAAAATTAGACTAACAAATAAATACAGTTTACGCAATAAAAGCGCCGCTGATTTATGACCTAGACCGACAGATCTAAGCGGCACGACTTCAAACTTACTATAGGCATGGGATGAGTTCACCTATAACGATCTTTATAGCCGTCTTATTTGTTCTCTTTGCGGTTGGATTTCTCCTTTTCCTGCACTGGGGAACTCGCTGGGGTTCGACCCTCGAAGAGCGCTCCCTTGAAATGCCGGGTGATGCCTATTTTGCTAGTGGTCCGCCGATCCGGGTTATCATGACACGCGCTGTTTCGATTCGTGCCCGGCCCGAAACAATATGGCCATGGCTTGCGCAGTTGGGGCGCGGCGCTGGTTGGTATAGTATCGATTGGCTGGACAACGGCGGTAAGATGTCTGCACGGCACATAATCTCCTGGGTCCCCGAACCTCGGTTGGGCGACGCGTCTCCCGTCGGCTATCTGCGTCACATCGAACCAGGCACGGCACTTGTCTGGTGGCTGAAGGGGCTAAGGTTCATGGGTGCCACCACTCGGTTGGTCATGGACATTCGGCTTAGACCGGAGCAGGAAGGTGCACGACTTGTCATCCGTATGTCCGCCGATGCGATGGGCTTCACGGCGCGAATCGCCTTAATGGTTTTTCAGTTCATCGATTCCATTATGGCCCGTCGGCAGTTGCTGGGAATCCGTGAGCGCGTTGAGCGCTTCGGGGCACGCTTAGCCGATTCAGAAGCCCCGGAGACAGGCGCCACCGATCAGTACCAGCTCTACGAGGTGATCTACGCTGCCGGCAAAAGAGCGGGGGGGCGAGGGAAAGAACATGCAGCAGATTGGCGCCAAACAGCGATCGAAGACGGTGTGCTTCCCCCAGGACCTTAGGTTTCGTGCTAGGGTGGAAAATTGCGTATCAAGTCATTGCAGTGGATAATCTGCCCTTCGGGCATCTTGCCAATGGGTTCAGTCGTTCAGCAAAAATGAAGGATATCACTCATGCAACTTAAGACAATTCTTCCCCTTTTATTCACAGCAATAGGATTGGGCGCTATGCTGTGGGGTGCGTATTGGTTTCTCATTGGTCGACACGCAGACCTTGGAAAGGAGCATAAGTTTCCAAGACAACTTGTCCTGCTCGGGTTGACTCTTTTCAGCCTGATTGTGATTATCCTCGTTTTGCCTATAAACGATAAATCTCGCAATCAACTCATCGGTCTCATTGGACTTCTTGTTTCAGGAATCTTCGCATTTTCATCAACCACTGTCATTGCGAATCTTATGGCCGGGATTTTGCTTCGTGTTACAAAACCATTCCAAATTGGAGATTTCATTTCCGTTCGTGACTATTTCGGGCGAGTTGCTGAACGGGGTTTGTTTGACACAGAAATTCAATCGGAGAATCGAGAGCTGATCGCTATCCCCAATACTTTCTTGATATCCAATCCCGTATCTACCGTACATAGAACTGGTGCCATCGTTTCTGCTTCCCTTTCTCTGGGTTATGATGTTCATCATTCACAGGTTGAATCCCTTTTAGTCAAGGCCGCAGAAAAAAGCGGACTTGATGAGCCCTTTGTTCATATTCTGGAACTCGGGAATTATTCAATCACTTACCGTGTCTCGGGAGTTCTTGCCGAAGTGAAAGGACTTATTACGGCTCGTTCAAATCTCCGCCGGGCGGTATTGGAAATGTTGCACGGTCAGGGCATCGAAATTATGTCTCCTTCCTTCATGAATCAACGTCGGTTGGCTGAAGACCAGAGAATCATCCCTACGCCTACGGATATGGAACCGTCGGAGAAACCGTCGGCTGCCGAAGAGATAGTATTTGATAAGGCTGAGCAAGCGGAACAGATCGATAAGGAGAAAAAACATTTGATCGACAATATTCAGCAGCTTGAAAAAGAGCTCAAGGAAGCACCAGATCTGGAAAAGAAGCGGTTGAAAGAAGCAATTGAGGAGATCCGTGAGCGACTGAAAGCTCTTGAGCAAATCGGGACTGAATCAATTGAAGGCAATGGTAAAGACGAACCTGGCGCTTGAGTGGACATGGTGGAACTAGGTGGGTTTGACGTAGCAAAAATTACTGACCGATCCATTCAGACTATCGAGATGTTTTTGATGGGAAGAGGGGGATGAATATGAGTGATCAGCTTGAAAAGAATAAAAAGAATGCGATGGCATTCTATGATTTGATATTCAACAAAAACAATCCGGAAGAGGGTGTCGAAAAATACGTTGGCGATGAATACATCCAACATAATCCGATGGTGGGCGACGGGAAAGAACCATTCATAAAGTACTTCAAGAGGATGGCAAAAGAATATCCCGGCAAGCGCGTACATTTTAAACGTGTGATTGCTGAAGGAAATTATGTTGTATTGCATTGCCGTCAAGAATGGCCGGGCGATAACGACTACGCAGGTATTGATATCTTTCGATTTGATGACAATGGAAAAATAGTGGAGCACTGGGATGTCCTCCAAGTAGTCCCGGCAGACTCAGCCCACAATAACACCATGTTCTAGAAGGCTAGAGGGCTAGAGGAGTCCAGAAGGATAAACAAAAGGTCAAACGGTGACTTGACTCCGTGTTTTCATTGGAGGTAGGGTTTAGTATATGGAATTATTACATGATATTTTAGAAATTGTAGTTCACATCATCAGTGGCCTTGGTGCGGTAGTGGTTATCTGGGGGGTCATAGAGTCAATGAAAGCATTTGTTCTCCTTAAATTCAATCATGGAGAGCAAGAAGCAGTCCCGGCAAGCGAAGCGGTTCGTCAACGATTGGGAGCGCATCTTCTCCTCGGATTGGAGATATTCATTGCTGCGGATATCATCAGCTCCGTTGTGAGTCCAAGTTGGGAGAAAGTTGGTATTCTTGCCGCTATCGTAGCCATAAGAACGGTTCTGAGCTATTTTCTTACTATTGAGCTAAAAGAGCAGGTAAAGTGATTAAGAAATACCTTTGTCTCTATCCTTGACTCAGAAAGTATGACTACCTTGTAAGTCAATGAAAGGCTGCCTCCGCTCTTGCCCCGTGCCGAGAAAAAATGAGTGGATTTTCCCAATCATGCCGGCAGAATCAAAAGAACAATGCCCTATCAGCAATACGCTGGAAGCAATCTTTTGCTTCAATTTTTTACTAGGTCCCTAAGGAGATTTTCACTATCTTTGGCTTCACCAGCCGTTCAAAGTCTTTAAATGATATTCTCATGAGTTCTTTATGGGACCCGGCGTTAAATGCAATGTATTCGTCCTCTGCCAGCTTCTCCGCCACAAAAACATCTATTCCATAAAGATTCCCGAATGGCGGCATGGCCCCTATATCGCAATCAGGGAAAATGTCTTTGGTTTCCTGTTCCTTGGCAAGTTCTACCGTATTCACTCCGGTAGCGTTTTTCAAAAGATCGAAATCAACCTTGTAGGTGGCAGGAAGAACCGCCATCGCCATGGTATCATCAAGCTTCACCATCACTGTTTTTGCCAATTCTTTGCCGGGAACATGGGCGGAAGCTGCAATTTCCTGGGCAGTGTAAGCCTCAGAATGGGGTATTATTTCATATTTTACCTTGTGGCTCTCCAGAAATTCTTCTAACTTTTTTGTAGGCATGGGGACATCCTCCTTTGTATGCTTGAAACCTTAATCCGTGACAGCAAACGTTATAATTTATGTATACCATCCTGTTATAATTACAGGAAAGGAATAACGTGACATTAACCATGAGACTTCACTTACTGCCGGTACGCTGCCCTTCGGGGCGCCCGTAAGCGTTCTGCCTGCTTTGTCGGGAATTCTTCGATATCACACTAGGATAATCGAAGTCATTCCCTTCGCGCATTCAGATCGCTGACGGACGCTCACGGATCCAGGTGAAAAACAAAAGATTAAGAGATGCGGCTCGACCAACATCTGTCTAACAATGCCCGCATTACTCGCCGCGGCATGAGCCAAAAAATGTAAAATCGGAATCTAAAAATGAAATCCAATCTAACCCTTATTGGTATGCCTGGTGCCGGTAAAAGCACAATCGGGATAATTCTGGCAAAGCTTTTATCTTATGGATTTATTGACACAGATATACTCATTCAAATCAATGAAAAAAAACCTTTGCAACGCATCATCGATGAGAGTGATTATCGCAATCTGCGGAAGATTGAAGAGAGGGAAATTATAAAAATAAATCTTACTAATCATATCATTGCAACCGGTGGCAGCGCGGTATACAGCGAAAAGGCAATGACCCACATGCAAAAAATCTCTAGCATACTGTTTCTAAGGGTTGGCTATGAAGAAATAAATAGGAGAATTCATAATTTTGAGTCCAGGGGAATTGCCAAGGCAAAGAATCAAACATTCCGGGAGTTATATGACGAAAGGCAAGTCCTCTATAATAAATATGCTGAAATGACAATTGATTGTGACGATCTTGATCAGGAAGAAACAGCCCAGTTCATAGTACAGAAAATTTTTGACAAATAGGGAAAGATGGGAAGAAGCTAAGGTAACTCTTTAGGTTCGTACTAATCGCATAAAAAATATTGGTGTTAAATGACAGCCCACCTCAATCACATAGGGGGAGTTGAAGATGAAGTATGGACAACTGGCACACGAGAGTGAGAGGTACCGGCAGGCACGGACGGAATTGCTGGAGGCTGAGATTGCGCTCAAGAACCAGCGTGAAAGAGTCGCGCAACTCCGGCGAAAGCTGCCCCTCGATACCAGGGTGGAAGATTACGTCTTTCACCAAGGCCCTCTTGACCTTGGCCTGGATACTCCAATTTCGGAGGTCCGTCTCTCCGAACTGTTCGAAGACCCGGATAAGCCTTTAATCATGTATCAATTTATGCTGGGCGGCGCCCAGAAAGAACCTTGCCCGATGTGTACCATGTGGACCGATGGATTCAACGGCATCGCCCGCCATCTTCGCCAGCGTGCGAATTTCGCGATCGTGGCCCAGGTCGAAATCAGATCATTGCGCCAGTGGGCGCGGGAAAGGGGATGGGACAACCTGCGGCTGGTCTCGAGCGCAGGCACCTCCTTTAAGACCGATCTGCAGTTCCAGGATGGTGACGGCAATCAGTATCCCGGGATCAGCGTATTTAGCCGGTCCCTGGAAGGTACCCTGCTCCACTTCTATTCCGCTTGTGCAATCATGGACGAGAATGAATTCCGCGGTCTTGATCTCTACACACCGGTCTGGAACCTGCTTGACCTCACACCGGAGGGACGCGAAGAGTGGATGCCGGATTTGGAATAAGGTAATGCGCTGGCTATAACTGTTTTTTTTCTTTAATTTCTCTACAAAATGCTTAAATTTTCTATGGACAATATTGGCGGCAGTATTCAGTTCCCATCCGTAAAGTCGCAGACTTTACGGATGCTGGAACAAGTTGTTTCCAAATCGGAAACTGACAATTTTGCGAAAGGCCAAGCAATTCCGCAGATCGACGCAGAGATTTCGCAAAAGGGGCGTTTCCGGATGGAAACTATTTAGAAACCACGATTATGGAGCGCTCAATGCGATCCTATTCCAGGTAAAGACAATGAGAAAATTTACAATTCCAACAATAATCATATTTCTTTCTCTCATTTTTTTGGGCATATTCGTTCCAAATACCGGCAAAGCCCATATTTTACGGATGGCGGACAAAACAACTCCGGGCCTGGAAGAGGTAGTTGATGACCTCGTGCAGGTGCGCATAGTTTTCATCGGCGAGTCCCATGGCAGCCCTGAACATCATCGTGCCCAACTCCGCATTATTCAGGCTTTAAAAGAAAAAGGCAAGAAGCTTGCCGTAGGGCTGGAAATGTTTCAGTCGGAAAGTCAGGAGGTTTTGGACCAATGGACAGCCGGAAAGCTGAAAGCGCGGGAATTCAAGGCTGCTTTTGAAGAGAACTGGAAATACTGGGATCTGTACCGCGAGATATTTCATTATGCGCAGAACCAGGATATTCCATTGGTGGGCCTCAATGTTGACCGCAGCATCATCCGCCAGGTGGCCAGGGGCGGCTTAGCTTCGTTGCGCAAAGAGCAGTTGGAAAAGCTGCCGGTTACCAGTTGCAATGTCAGTCCGGCCTATGAGCAATATATTCGCCGGGCCCTGGGAGGGCATATCAAGGATGTCCCCTTTAAGAATTTCTGTGAGGCCCAGCTTTTATGGGATATGTCCATGGCGGAGAACCTGGTGCGCTTCATGCGGGAAAATCCTGAATATACAGTGGTTGTGCTGGCAGGTGAAGGGCATTCCTGGAAGCATGCCATCCCGGCCCAGGTCGAGAAAAAAGCCGATTATACCTACCGTGTTCTGCTTCCTAAAGAAATAGGGCTTTCCAGAAAGAATAAATTCACCGAGGATGATGCCGATTATCTCCTGCTGGGTTTGGAAGTGGCTCCTTTGCACTGACGAGGAATTCCGGGAAGGCCATAGAAAATATAGAATGTAGAATTCTAATAAAAGATGTCAGGCGACTTTGTGTTCCTGTGCCCGCTTAAGCCTTATTTTCTGTAGAAAAACGCCCCCGCCATAGAGACCAAGCCCCACCGGGAATAGTCCATATTTTATCGATTGATTAAGACTGAGCAAAGAGGCGAGGCCGCCTGGGTGAAAAAGTATAAAAGCTGCGGCCAGGAAAAAAGGGATTTCATACCACTTGTTTCTGGTCAGGCACCATCCCTGGGCCACGCATTCAAAGGCCGACATGCCGATCAGGGCCATAGCAAAGATAAGCAGCCCATGGGGCCAGGAATTGATGGCATGGAGGATCAAGTCCGGATTGAACACAAACATGAAGGCGATTACCGAAGTCCTGATGTCGTAGAGAAAACCCTGGATGCCGGTGGGTATGGGCTTGGATTCGGCAATGGCGGAAGCAGCATAGGCGGCAAGACCCACCGGTGGGGTGTCGTCTGCCAGGATCCCGAAATAGAAGCAGAAGAGATGGGCAGCCATGATTGAAATAGCAAAACCATAGAGATTGCCGACCTGCACGATGATCGGCGCAGTCAGCGAAGCCATGACGATATAGGTGGCGGTGGTCGGCAGCCCCATGCCGAGAAGCAGACTGGCCAGGGCAGTAATGAGCAGCAGTAGGAAGATATTCCCCATGGCAAGTTCTTCAACGATCATGGTGATCATGCCGCCGATGCCCATATTCACCACCCCGACAATGATTCCTGCCGCCCCGCAGGCCAGGGCCACGGACATCATATTTTTCGAGCCCTGGATCATACCCCTGCCAATGATTTTGATGCCCTGGCGGAGACCGTAGAGCAATCCCCGGTTGGTTTTCAGCGCAAAAAAGATTTCCTGCAGCAGGATGACGACCAAGAGCAGGATAATGGACCTGAAAGCGGCCATTTCCGGGGAATGACGCATGATCACCAGTTCATGGACCAGGAGCCCCAGAGGCAGAAAATAGTGGAGGCCGCGCTTTGCGATGGCGAAGAAATCCGGCACCTCTTCCCTGGCCAGGCCCCTGATCCCGAGTTTGGAGGCTTCCAGATGGGTTATGCAGAAGAGCCCGAAATAGGAAACAAAGGCGGGGATGGCAGCCGCCTTTACTACCTCGAGATAGGGTACATTGACATATTCGGCAATGATGAAGGCTGCCGCACCCATGATCGGCGGCATCAACTGGCCGTCGGTGCTGGCGGCAACCTCAATTGCCGCAGCCTTTTTGGCCGGATAGCCTATTTTTTTCATGAGTGGAATGGTAAACGGCCCGGTGGTCACAATATTGGCGATGGATGAGCCTGATACCAGACCGGTGGCGCCGCTCGATACCACGGCAGCCTTGGCCGGTCCTCCTTTGTATCTTCCGAGCACCGCCAGGGCCAGATTAGTGAAAAATCCACCGGCCCCGGCTTTTTCAAGCAGCGCTCCGAGCAATACAAAAAGATAGACTATTGAAGCGGACACTCCCAGGGGGATACCGTAAATCCCTTCCGTGGAAAGGGTGATATTGCTCATATATTTGCTGAGCGACACCCCCTTGAAGGCAAACAGGTCCGGCATGTAGGGCCCGAGAAAACCATAGGCTGTAAAGAGCAGGGCGATGATCGACAGGGCCGGGCCGATCACCCTTCTTGTCGCTTCAAGAAGAAGCAGGACCAGGAGGGTGCCGATGACCAGATCCCTGGTGAGCGGTATGCCGGCCCGCATGGCAATGTTGCTGTAATCAAAGACAATATAAAGGGCGCATAATGCGCCGGCCGCACTCATGAGGTAATCGATCAGCGGGATGCGGTCGGTGACGGAAAGAAAGGGCAGAATTTTTTTGGGGTGTTTGCTGAACGGGTCCAGCAGGAAGATAAGCACCAGGGCAAAGGCGAGATGGATCGCCCTGACCTTGGTGGAATCAAGGACAAGAAAACCTGCCAGGGCCAGCTGAAAAAGGGCCCAGCCAATGGCAACGCAGCCCACCAGAATCCGTTCATGGCGCCGGAGATCGCGAATATCCCCGGTTTCTGCCTTGAGGATCTCCTGGGCGTATTTCTGGTCGCCGATATTGGTCATTATCGGGGATTTTTTTCCGTCTAAGGGGTCATGGCATGAGTTTCGGATCTATGTGGCGTATGAACCCTGTTTCCCGAAAGTATCGCAAGGCGCCGCGGTGCATAGGAGCTGAAAGTCCCTGGAGCATGTTTTCCCTGGTGAGCACTGAATAGGCAGGATGGAGTTTCTTGAATTCTTCAAGATTTTCAAAAACTTCCTTGGTCACAGCGTATACTATTTTCTCGTCAAGTTTTGTCGAGCAGACAAAGGTGGCTTTGACGCCGATGGATTCCACATTTTCCCGGTTACCGGCATTGGGGTAGAATTTTATCGGGATGGTAGCGTGGGCATAGTAGGGATACCGTTGCAGAAGTTTGTCCACTCCTTTTCCCTTAACAGGTATGATATTGACCTTGATGCGGCCCGAGGTTGCCTCCTTGATATTGCCGTTGGGGTGGCCGACGGTGTAGAAAAAGGCATCGATTTTTTCATCCTGAAGCAGTCCCGGTGCTTCAACGGCCTTGACCTGTTCGGCGTGGAGTTTGTCAAGGCTGATAGCAAAGGCGGCCAATACATCTTTTGAGTTTTGCAGTTGGCCGGAACCGGGATTGCCGATATTGACCCGTTTGCCCTGCAGGTCCATAACCGATTTGATGGTGCTCTGTTTTGTGGCGATCAGGGTGATTGCCTCGGGATGGATAGAGAAAACAGAACGCAGGTCTTTCTGCGGTCCGCTCCCGGCCCATTCGGCAATGCCGCTGTAGGCCTGGAATTGCCTGTCCGATTGGGCCACCCCGAACTCCAGGTCACCGCCCAGCACCGCGTTTATGTTGTAAACGCTGCCGGCGGTTGACTCAACTGTGGCCTTTATCTTGTACTCCGAGTATTTCTGGTTGACCATCCTGCTGATGGCGCCGCCGGTTGGATAATAGACGCCGGTTACCCCGCCGGTGCCGATAGTGACAAAGGTGCGGCCGAACGCCACCCCGGTTATGGTCATTGCCAACAATGATACACTCATTAAGAGAACAAATCGTTTCATGGAGTCTCCTCGTAAATGTGTTCAGGTAATGTTTTTCATCCTAAGTTCGATAAAAACATCATTTACAAATAGATGCAAGGGTTTGGACCCCCCAAAAAGGTTCCGGGCAATTAGGACCTATGGATGATCCCCACACAGGGACCGATGATAGTGATCCGTCTCTTGTCCTTGTCCCTGAAAAGTAAAAGCGGGAACTCGTGGTTGGCTTCATGTAATGATTTCCGATCTAAGGAAGAAAAAAATAGCCAGAAGTCCTAAGGATTACTCCTTGCAACACCTATATGCGTATTGCGGTATTGCGGTATTGCGGGACGCTGTTAAATAATTAAATAGCCGGAATTGAAGGGCCCTGTTAATGATGCTGGGGACCAGGGCTTGGATTATAAGATTTTTTATCATAACTTAAATAAATACCTTACGTACGGAGATTGTTTGCTGCGCAAGCGTTGTTGCTGTTGCTAGCTTCGACATAACGCATCAGAAAGATTATTGGAGTTGCCTTAAATATTTTCTTATAAGTTGTCTGCTCGTTGCGCTGTGCGGATGTGGTGATTGCATACATGGAAAAATTACTGGTAGCAATTCTAGGCTGAAATTTTAATAATAGTTGTTCAAATTCCCCGCGGATTACGCTTCGCGTGCGCAGGCGGCCGCGGAGAGCTTCAATAATCCTTGCTGATAATCCTCTTTGTAATAAATAATGGAACTTTTATATTGTTTCTGTCGTACCAGGTAATAAATGCTTCGTCTTTTTTTGAAAAAATCGTATCGGTTGAGGAGGGCATGATGAAAGACATAGTAGCAGTGCTGTTTTTGGTATTTCTTTCCGGTTGCGCAACCTGCAGACTCACTGTTCATGAATTTGAATCCGATAAAATAATTCATCACAGCAAGGTAGGCCAAATTGAAAATCTACGGGCGTTTAATGAATATGCGATCTATTTTGATAATGGGGATGCCTTTCCCCTGGACCTAGATATTGATACGAATTTTATCAAGGCAGCCGACGATTCCATTGATCTCGTATTTAAGAAAAAAATCTATCTGCGGATGAAAGTTTCTGAAGATATTAGCGATGATACTCTTACAGATTTAGAAAATCTTGATAAACAGGGCATCACTAAAATCAGCGATAAACAAAGGGCTGAACTCCTCAAGAATATAACTATTTTTATAAGCACGGATGCCAAAAACTGGGCTCCCATTTATAACATGAAGGGAGTTAAAAAGGTTCTGGGATTCAAAAAGGGTTCCTTCTCACTCGGATTGGGTATTACCAAAACAGATGGGCCGTGGGCTTTTTTCAAACTTGCGACAACTGATTAATAATATGAAATAAACCAATCAGTCATTTCATATTATTTTATCACTCAACCAGGTCAAAATCACCGCCAAGGACTCGGTCGAGAAGACCGGTACGCCACTTTCTGACATTGTCACGTACCAAAGGTGATGGTTCAAATCGATAACGCCTGATAATTTCCTGATGGAAATTGGCGTTGCGGAGAGCTGATTCAGCCAGCGAAATCATTTCCTGCCGCTCAGTTGAGCCTGCTTCCGGCTGCGCAATAACATTCACCCTAAGAGTGCATGGTGTTGAAGTTTTATGATCTTTTGAAAACTCGAGAACATGCAGCCCCGCTTCTTTTTCAAGAATTGTAAAAGCGCCGAATCCTGACACTGCCAGAATTGCTTGATATCTATTTTCGTCGTTGAAGCTTTCTTTCAATACACTGGCGTGCATCCGCCGTTTTTTTGCCCATTTCTGGTACATGCCCCAAATTTGCATGAAAAACTTCTTGGTTTTCAAACGGTCTTGCTGACTTTTGATAGTTGCCTCGACGAGGAGAAAGGCATCATGGGGGCGATTTGTCAACAAATCAACATAGGCTATGTCCAGGAGGTAGAGTTGTTCTGCCAGCCGCTGCAGCAGATTTCTGGCATAGCTTGGTCTCTTATCCGTCTGACTGCCGGAGAGGCGGCCGACCAGCGAGCAAGCGGCCTGCAGGCCGGATTCAATCCGATCCATCACCTCTATTTCACAGAGTATTGCGTAACGATCAGATGAATTCCAGAAGCTACCCTCACTCATCCTGGCCAATGCATCGTTTTTTTTGCTCGCCCATTCTTCTGTCCGGATGAGCTCCTCTAATCTGTCCAGATATAAACGAAGGAATTGCATCTCAGCGGGATCACCCTGAGGGGCAAAGGCAATCGCCCTTAGTTGGAGTTCGTCATTTGCTGCTTTGCTCTCAACAACTGTCTCTTCCCTTCTTTCTTCCTGGTCTTCAACGGGTGCATCAGGATCGATGAACTCAACTTTCAGTTGATCACCGTCACTGCTGACAAACAAAAATTGGTCACCCCTTGGGAATTTATGTTCGACAATGGTGATGGCGATTGGGGAAAGCAGGTATTGTTCTATGGCCCGTTTCAAAGGACGGGCTCCCATGTCTAGCGTGAAGCCTTTATTCAGTAAAAATTCGATTGCCGATTCCTCCCACTCCACAGCCCAGTCACGGTTTCTGAATCCGCGCCTTTGCAATACGGTATTGAGTTCTTTTTGCAGAATTTTTCGCATGATGTTTCTACTGAGCGGATGGAAAATAACGACCCGATCTATGCGATTGACAAATTCGGGCCGAAATGCCAGCGCCACAGCCTTTTCAACACTACTGCGGGAAAAGGCTGAATTCGTCGGATTAAATCCAATGCCGCTGCCGGTTTTAATGGTTGCCCCCAAATTGGATGTCAGGATGATGATGCTATGGCGGAAATTTGCCATATTTCCGGTTCTATCGGTTAATCTGCCATCGTCAAAGACCTGCAAAAATAAATCCCAGATGTTACGATGTGCTTTTTCAAATTCATCCAACAAGACAACGGAAAATGGCTGTTTGCGAATCTGATTGACCAATGTGTTTGATTTTACGCCTTCAGTTGATTCGCCGAGAATTCTAACCACGTCATTAGCGCTTTGGTATTCACTCATGTCTATGCGGATCATTCTCTCAGACGAACCAAACAAAGCCTCTGCCAGTTTTTTGGCGATTTCAGTTTTTCCTGTGCCGGTTGGTCCGACAAAAAGAAATACACCAAGTGGCTTGGAAGGATCGTTCAATCCGGCTTTTAGCATCGCCACCCTTTCAACGAGACTGTCGACAGCTTCTTGCTGGCCTAGGACACTCTCCTGAAAAAATGTTCGTAGTACGGCAATATCGAGATCTGCACGGTCATCAATAATATTTTTCGGCAGTCCGGTGAGTTGTGAGAGAGTGACGAGCAAATCATCAAGCGTAATGGTGGGAAGAGTTTCGTTGATGCCTTTCAGGCGGGTGAGGGTGAGCTGGAGAAATTGCATGAGATTGCCCGGTGAAGTTTTATCAGTCAGATATTGCTTTACCAGCTGAAATGCTTCTGCCAATGTGGAGCTACCAATGGAACCTGCATGGTTATCCTTAACTTGCGCTTCAATCCATTTTCTGGCCAGAACCAGCGTTTCATCATCAGGCAGAGGATTGACCCTCAATGATTCCAACACGCTTTGCAACCGCTTTCTTGCCTGGATGAGCCGCTCATGCCCTTCAGGTGTGGTCTCGCCAATGACCACCACGCGGCCGCTCTCTATTGATGGCAAGATCCGGTCAAAAATACCCGTCGGATCATACCGGTGACTGCCGGCATGCAGTAATTCGTGAAAATTCGGTATATACCAAATAATTTTTCGATCGGCCTCAAGGGCGGTGACCATCTTTTTGACACGGCCTTCAAGTTCGCCGATGAATGTCTGGCCTGCCATGACATCAGCCGCACTTGATTCAAAAAATGTCCAGCCTGCCTGCCGGAGATTTTTGGCAAATAGTTTCACCAGGGCAGTCTTGCCTACACCGGATTCACCAATGAGCAAGATGGAGTGGTATGGCTTCTCCTGGACGGCCGTATTGAGCAGGGTGAGATTATTTTTAATTAACTCAGTCTCGATAATGCCTTCGGTATCATTCTTGCGCCAGATCCTGCCGATGCCATCAAGGTAACTGCTGTCGATGCGCTCTTTCTCCCAGCGTTTGATATCTTCAAGCAGTGGTTCCAACTCGGCAAGTTTCATCGACGTGATGAAATCGGTTATATGTTTGCGATCCTCAGTGCCACACTTCTCCAAATGATCTGCAATACTTATTGTCTCACCTTCCTTTAATCGACTTCCGGCAAATTCAGCGACCAGTTGTTTCATTGGAACGGAGTCTTTCCACCAGTCCTGGGCTTGCAACAAAATACGGCTGACAACATTTTTACTCGCTTTAACGTCAAAATACCTCAGGACAAAAAACAATGGCCAAGGTCCGATTTCATCAATATGGTCCAGAAGTTCTTCTGAAACATCATCGTCGTTCTTTCTGTAGCAGAGCGCCTCTGTCGCAATACATGAAATAATCCAATTGCCGCCTTTGTAATATGTCACCAGGTCCTGAACTGAATAATCAGATGAACCAAGAAGTGAAACTCCCTCCTTAAATCTCTCTAAATCAAGGACATCGCGAGGGTGGGCTGTCTGATCAATCGGAGCTTGTAACGCGTGGGCCAGAGCATAGATATCGCGCGAGACAGCCTCCCCAACCTCTTCCTCTTCTCTGATAGGTTCTGAAGAGGCGTCATCTTTGCCATATCCCTTTTTTAAGATCCAAATTGCGGCCAGGACGACACCGATCAATACCCCAATAAGAATGCTTAAAATATCCACGAAAATTCTCTCTGCTGTTGTGACTTTGGCTTATTCTTCGATAGATGCTAAAAAGTACAGACAATATAGTATATCAGGAAATAAATAAAAAGATTGGAGTCATAAGCCAGCTGAGCTGGAAATTTAATCTCTACTGTAGATGGGGGGCATCGTGGCAGTTTCAAAGGGAGAGGATCAGGACTTGAACACGACCAGTGACCGCATGAAAAATAATAAAAAGTTCCTTGCGTACGGAGATTGTCTGCTCACTACGTTGCGCGGACGTGAAGATTCCATACACGGAAAGGGTCCGGAAGCAATTCTAGGTTGATATTTTAAAATTAGTTGTTCAAATTCCCCGCGGCTTGTTGTAGCGAAGTGAAAATCCAGCTTAAACGGTGCCGCAGGGAGCTTCAATTGGCTTTGATCACGTGTTAAAAGGAAGAGGGGGTCCTGAAAGAGCGACAAGGCCAGGTCTGAGGCAAACGGCAGTCAGCAGGGCGGGGCAGCAAGGAGAGTCCATTGTTCAAGAACAAAAGTATACCTTGCAAAAAAAAAGAAAAGCATGAAATCATGACCGTTTATTGTTTACGCCAATTTGGTATACAAACGTTGCGGGAGTGCAAAAAATGATACTAAAAAACACAGATGCTTTATATCAAGCAATAGTAGTTAAAGACAAAGATTCTGAAGGCAAATTTTATACCGCTGTAAAAACCACAGGTATCTTTTGCAATCCTACTTGTACTGCCAAAATACCCAAACAAGACAATATAGTATTTTATAAAACAACAAAAGATGCCTTGCTGGACGGGTATAGGCCTTGCAAAGTATGTAAGCCTATGACTTTATCAGATAAGACACCTGGGGATGTAGAAATATTGCTACAGGAAATAGCCGAAAATCCAACCATAAGATTCAAAGATTATGACTTAGTAAAAAGAGGCATAAGCCCTGATAAAATTCGCAAATGGTTTCAAGATAATCACGACATAACATTTCAAGACTATATACGAATAATTCGGATTAATCATCGTTTTGGGACAGCAAAATTCAATGATAATAAACATGGAAAAAAAGCCGGAAAGGGTACTATTGTAATCACTAAAATTCAAACGCCTTTTGGTACAATGATTGCAGGTGCATCAACGAAAGGCATCTGTATGTTGGAGTTCATGGAAAGAAGAATTTTGGAGACCCAACTAAATCGCTTAGAAAAATATTATTCTTCCAGTTTAGTCAGTGGTATCAGTCCATTTTTTACAAAGCTCAACAATGAGTTACAAGAATACTTTAGTGGCTCAAGAAAAACATTTGATGTCCCCCTTGATATAAAAGGAACTCAATTCCAAGAAATCGTCTGGGAAGCGTTGTTAGCTATACCCTATGGTAAGACGGCGTCATATCAAGACCAAGCAATCGCCATTAATAATCCTAAAGCGGTACGAGCTGTTGCCAAAGCGAATGGTGATAATAGAATTGGAATAATTATTCCATGTCATAGAGTAATTGGTAAAGATGGAAAAATGACTGGTTATGGTGGGAAAATTTGGCGCAAAGAATACTTGCTCAAGTTGGAATCAAAAGCATAACCCCGCCCATGGTGAATTCACAAAGGCGTTCTGGTTAATTGGTGTTATTGTGAGAAATAACAACCTGTTAACCGACGCCTTTTCTTTTTTTAAAGCTGTTTATGGCTAATAATCCGGGCTACGGGAGTAAGGTGAGAAAATCGCCATACAGAATTGTGCCGCCATGCCCTCCTGCTATTGTAAAATTCGGATCATTGATGCCGCTGGCAACAACCGCATTATTAAATTCGATCGCTCCGCCACCGGCAGCTCCCCCAGGACTATAAATATCGCTGACAAAAATGACGCCGGCATTTTCAACAAAAGTGATGGTCATATCTGCGGAATGAGTTGTGTCTACGGGAAACACGACGACCGGCCGCAAGGCGTCATCGATTCTGACCGAACCGCCTTGAGGGACAGTTTGGAAATTGGGAGTGACCGGATTCACATCCAATGCATCCGGGAGAATGGTGGTGTTGGTGCGCTGCAGCATATCGGCATAGAAACTCTCAGCAGCAGCATGGACCACTATGGTCGCACCCTCAGCCGCAAACAACCGCGTCCCGCCGGCATGATCTAAATGATAATGGGTATTTATAATATGGGTGATCGGTTTTCCGGGAAAATTCGTATGTATCCAGTCAATGATGGCTCCGGCCCGCAGATCGTGGAGCACCCCTTCCACAACCACGATTCCGTTTTGTTGTTCAATAACCAGAGAGTTATTGGAAGAGTCCAGAAGGTGAAAAACACCTGCACCTGGCGCAATTTCGACGGCATCAACTGTGGTATGGGCGCCGTCCTTGATAAATCCTATGGCGGCAAATGATTGTACATATTGACTGGTGCGTTTGCCCCGATCTGCCAGGCCTGCATCAAATACAGGAGTAATGCCGGCGGGAATATCAAATAAGGTGCCGGCCAAAGTGGGGTTGACTTCGATATTTGTGCGGGTTTCCTGGTAAATCGATTCACCCGCGAGCGTAATCGTCACCGTGGTCGGGAAAAATATACTCCCGTATGGTTGCCAGTCAGCATAAGCAACTTCCAGCGGTACGTCCCGTCGATTGTAATCCAATTCTTGGGTAGCAAGCTGCGCAATGAAATTTGTTGCCGGATCTATCGTCACGATGAGGGGGCTTACATCGTCCTGGACTGTAAACTGATTGCCCGTACTGGATAAAACGAGGCTCGGGTTTGCCAGGATCCTCTCCATCGAGAAAACCGACATCGCCGACAATGACTTCACTGACCACGCGCTGGGCGCCCACCGACTGGCGGACATAGTCCAGGCGTATATTGTCATTGGCAACGTCATATGCCATGTTCATGGTAAAAGTACCGGCCACTCCGGCAGCATCCCCCGGCGTAAAGCCCTCGTCAAAAATACGACGCTCGCCACTGGATGCTACTGAAAATGAGTTTAAATTCACCAATGCATCCGTACCACCGGTTGCCTGCACGGTCCGGTCGGCGACAGGGGTCTGGATGTCATTGTCACTACTGGAACATGCGAAGATCATCAATGATGCGCTCAACACTATTAATAGGAGTAACAAGATGTTTTTAAAACGAAAGGTTTTCATGATATCCTCCTTTCTGTTGATGAAATAATTCAGTTCTTCTCTTGAAAGTAAATTAAGTACATATGGTTGCATTGTAAATAAGGTGCATATGATCTTTAGCCCGCATTTCTCACAAGCGATCTACTGCGAAACACGCAAGCATTGCGTCTACTGCGTCATGCTTGAAAAACATCCTCAATCCCGCCTATATGGCGGGATAAATATGCCTGCGGGTGTTTTCCGGCGCACGCCTGTTTTCCACAACGCTGTACTGCTTCTCGCGACGATCTTTGGGAGAAATGTCGGCTAGCTGAACACCCAAAACATGGGGGCCAAGGAAAAGACGGTCATGATTTCATGCTTTTCGTTTTTTTTGAATATGTTTTATAGAAGTCCTTATGGCAAGGAAAGCACGCGTAAACGCCTCCGGTGCCTTTCTCCACATTATTTGCGTGGCATTGAGCGGATAATTTTCAGAGATAATACAAACCGTGATAATTTTGTTGCGCGGTGTAATGCTTCAACGGAATTGGTTGAGGATGGCATAATACAAGGCAGACGTCATGAGTTGACAAGTGGTGGTTGGCTACGAAGTGTCGGGGCAGGAAGGAGCTTAACGCCTTGCGCGGGATGAATATAAGATTTCATAACGACGAAAGTGACAGTGATTTTGTTGAAGCTGTTCTCAAGGATGGGGAAGAGGCCTTGAAACGAGAGCATCAATATCGAGTACATGGTATTGGATTTACTGAAGTCTTGCAGCAGGTTGCTTAAATATACAAACTGGATGCACGGGAGTGACTTCCGGCAAGCAACAATTGAGGGTTCAGGCTCGCAGTTTGTTGTGTTTTGGGGCAGCCAGGGAGCTAGGACGTAGAGGAAATATTGTCCCATCGATATTGATAAGGCCAGGTCTTACTTAATGGGCGGTCAGCATGGCGGTGCAGCGTTGTGAGTCCATTGTTCAAGAACAAAATTATACCTTGGACAACCTAAGAAAAGCATGAAACCATGATGTCCCTGGTTGCGTCCTTGATGAATCATCATCTGAAAATGATAAGAAACAAGAGATTGCTAACTGTAATGGAGGAGGTTTTAATCATGAAAAGGTATTTGGGAATAATCGTGATAATGGGGTTATTGATTATAAGTGTTCCATCATTCGCTAAAGATTACTATGTCTCTTCTGCACGGGGAAAAGGCAAAAAGGCGACTATTGAAAATCCCGCAAAAGACCTGGGTAATATCATCAGCAAACTCAAGCCGGGGGACACGGTACATATCGCTTCCGGTAGTTATATGGGAAAAGGGGGGAATGGATCTGATGTTATTACGGTACCTGTAAGCATAATCGGCGGATATGATGACAATTTCAAAAACCGCGATCCGTGGAGTCAATATAGAACCATTCTGTCAGGTGATAATATGAGCAAAAACTGGGTTTCTACACCGCGTCTAATGATCGACCTGATGAAATACAAAGGCAAGGAAATGCCTGCCATTGTTGTAGATGGAGTCATTATCGATAGCGCTGGCCGCAACCGTTACAAGACCGAGAAGCAGATGATCATAGCGAGAAAGGCCGATCCAAAAACAGGCCATAACCCGACACCTGATACCGGAGGCCTTGTCATACGGGTAAGCAAAACAGGGAATTACAGCCCTGATACAAAATGGGATATCACCGTAAAGAACTGCGTGGTGATGAATAACGCACCGACACAGGGAGCACTGAGTGTATCCGGTTATGCCAAAAGCGATATAAAAATACAGAACAATATCGTCATTAATAATACCGGCACAGGGATCATTGCCGGAACCAAGTATCATGGAAAAGGTGGTGATGAGCCAACATTTCTTATTGAGGGAAACACGGTGCTGTTCACCTGGAAATATGATTCCTATGTTCAGGGTTTTTCCGGCGAAACACTCAAAGTCGAAAAGGGAACATCAAGTATTGTGAAAAACAATGTTTTCGGCTTCGCTGATATGTTCGGAATCAATAATGCCGCGAAGGCTTCTATCCTTTTGAGTGACAATATTATAATCGGCAATGTTGTATCAGATTACCTCGAATTTGACACAAAGATCAATCTTGAAGATCTTGAAGATGAGGCAGAATTTCTTCATGAGGATAGCGGAAACAACAGTGTTGAAAAGATATCAATTCCTGTCAGCAAGGAATGGGCACAGGCATATGGAGATCGTATTCTGATAGACCGTAATGCCGTCGAGGCTGATGTCAAAGTGCAGATGACAAGGGCCAATCAAATCCGGTCGATCCTAGGTCTGCCTTTGCAGGCGGGAACAGTCAAGACAGAAGAGAGCCCTGTGTGGCTGCACCGCATGTCAATTGATCACGCCGTGAAAACGGGGATGAATAAATATCAAGGGAAATACGGCTCAGAAAAGCCATAGAAGACAGAGGCTGAAAAGCGACTAGCAGCAATGGGAATCAAATCAAATCATTGCTTGGCTCATCTTAAATGTGAGAAGACGTTTTATTTCTGAACCACAGCAAACGGATGGGAATCGCAAAGCCGCCTTTTGCCAAAATTTGCTATGCCAAAGGGCTTAACTGCTTCCAACTTCGTAAAACTGATGGGGGTCAGGTCTGGTTTAAGATTTTTTTTCAAAACTTAAAAAACAAATACCCTGAACTTTTTACAAGAATGGACGTTACTTCAACACCTTTTCATAATTTCCGATTCTCAATAAGTTTGTTGTCTGATAGGTTTTGAAAGGGCTAATGTCTGATAGGAAAAACTGATTTTTTAAGACATTAGCCAAAAATCGATCATCAGAACATGTCCTAGCCGCATGCTCTTTGCGCGATACAATAATAATTTGAAAATATAATGATTTAATTTTTTATTTGATTTCCTGAAAAATCTTATGATAAGAGAAAATCATAGAGAGAAAATACATCCTAATGAAATGGAAAGATTAAATGATTGGTTGAGGACGCGGAGTTTAATTCAAAAAATAAAAATCAATATTAGAAAAGGAGAAGGAGATGAAACAGACACTTATTACATTATTCTTAATCTTCGGGATCTTTGCCGGAACCTTTATCAACAGCCCGCCGGCACAGGCAGATAGGCCTTTCACCGGAGATACCATCAAGGGCTCCTATTATTTTCTCGTATCGGAAACCAGGAATGAAGACGGCGTGATAAAACACTGCGAAGCCCATGGCGTCGCAAATATTTTTGACGATGGGCGGATGGAAATTTGCGGTCCCACAATGTGTAACGGCCTCCCAGGAGCACCGGAACCAGGATTTTTCGATTATGTTATTACTGGGGATGAAATTCTCATCACAGAAGTAGGTGAGACCGATTCAACCCACTGCAAAATTCTTGATAACGGTCGTCTTATGCTTTGTGATGGTGGCCAGCGCACTCTTCCCGAATTATGGACCTGGGCGGGAACTATCGTAAAAATGAAAAACACAACTAATCCAGATCTCCTAACTTCGGAGGGATGCTTAACACCATCTGAATAAGTGGATTCGCATACAGTGTGAAATGGATCGGGCCAAGTTACCATTCCATTATCACGCTAAATAAACCGAAAAAATTGATCAAATTCAGCTTTAGCCTACCTTTTTAATAGTCATGGGGGCACGGACCATGGCACAGCAGCTCACTCCAACCGTTCGACAGGAGAAACCTCTGTGATAGGGGCAGTTGCTGGCGATATCATTGGTTCTGTTTACGAGGGAAATCCAATCAAGACCAAAGATTTTCCTCTATTCCATCGACAAAGTCGTTTTACGGATGATTCCGTGCTCACCATCGCCGTGGCCAAAGCGATTATGACAGGTACCACCTACAGTAAAACTATCAGGGAAATCGGCCGGCGCTACCCTGATGCAGGATATGGAGGTTCGTTCATTCATTGGCTGTTTTCAGAGAATCCGCAGCCATACAATAGTTGGGGCAATGGTTCAGCCATGCGGGTAAGCCCGGTTGGATTCGCTTTTGACCGGGCTCAGACCGTCCTGCGGGAAGCAGAGAAGTCGGCGGCAATTACCCATAATCATCCGGAAGGCATCAAAGGAGCCCAAGCCGCAGCATTGGCAGTTTTTCTTGCCAGGATGGGTAATGATAAGGACACCATCAGAAAAGAAATTGAACACATGTCCGGATATGATATTAAACAACAGGTTCACGAAATACGGCCAGCCTACAGTTTTGATATTTCCTGCCAGGGGACAGTGCCGGCGGCGATCATTGCATTTCTTGATTCAACTTCCTATGAGGATGCCATCCGTAATGCGGTCTCTCTTGGAGGCGACAGTGACACTCTAGCATGTATTACCGGTGGAATTGCCCAGGCGTATTATCAGAGGATCCCAAAAAAAATTGTCAACACGGTGAAGGAAATTGTGACTCCCGACCTTTGGGATATCTTGGAAGCCTTTTGTGTCCAGTATGGCATAAAAATTGAGAATACCAGTTGAGCAAATAATAATAACCGAAAAAGCTTTGAGGGTATATTTCACGGCCTGCCGCCCATTCCATCAATTCATAGCATCCATTTCATTGAAGGAAGGATAAAAGGTTCTCCAGACATGTGAGAAAAACAGCGGAGCTGGAACCTAAAGTTCAAATTTGAAATGGACAAGTGCTCTCTGGTTGTGGGATTATGGTATATGCGAATAATTTCGCTTATATAACAACCACTGGAAACATTATATGATTACTGTCGAAAATATTAAGAAAGCCCGCAAAGTAATCCAGCCCCATATTCACAAAACTCCTATCATTTACTCAAATTCCTTTAGTAAATTCATCAACGGCGAAGTTTTCCTCAAGGCGGAAAACCTCCAGAAGACCGGTTCTTTTAAGGTTCGGGGCGCATTTAACAGATTAAGCAAGTTCACGAGTAAAAAAGTTATTGCGGCCTCCATGGGCAACCATGCCCAGGCCATAGCCTATGCGGCGGGATGTTTGGATCTGGAGGCGAAAATCGTCATGCCCAGGACTGCGCCGATTGCCAAGCAGGAAGCAACCAAAGGATATGGCGCCGAGGTCGTGCTTGTCGGCGATAACTTTCAAGATGCCATGGAGTACGCACTTTCCCAGAAGGATTTTGTCTTTGTATCGCCATTTGATGACGATGATATTATTGCCGGGCAAGGCACCATCGGCCTTGAAATTACAGAGGAACTGGAAGCCATCGATTACGTTTTAATCCCTGTTGGCGGCGGCGGGCTGATATCCGGGATCGCCACGGCCGTAAAATCATTCTCCCCCAAGACAAAAATCATAGGGGTCCAGGCAAAGGCCGCCACATCAGCCTATCATTCCTTCCGGAAAAATAAGATCTCCCGGCGCCCACCCCGCCCAACCATTGCCGACGGTGTTGCCATCGGCAGAATCAGCGACAGGACATTTGAAATTATCGCAAAATATGTGGATGACATCCTTCTTGTTGATGAGGACGCCATTGCCCAGGCTGTTGTTCTATTTTTGGAGCGGAAAAAACTCGTTGTGGAGGGCGCGGGTTCGATCCCCCTAGCCGCTATGCTGAAAGCGAAAAAGAAATTTCAGGGCAAACGAGTTGTTCTTATTGTCAGCGGCGGCAATATCGATATGAACCTGGTGGACCGCATCATCCACAAAGGTATGATAACAAGCGGCAAGATCGGGACATTCCGGGTCATGGTGGATGATATGCCGGGCAGTCTCCATGTGCTGACTGGCGCCATCGCCGATCACGGCGCCAATATCCTGAACGTGACTACCGATCGTCTCTCGGAAAAACTTCCCATCGGCAAGGCCAAATTGTTTATTACCCTTGAAACAAGAGGCAAGCGGCACCTGCGGGATATTTTTGCCGACCTAAGCAAGAAGGGATTTGTGATAGAGGTCGATCAAGTGTAAGGACGGTGTAGCGAATCCTGGGGGTCCAGAATTAATTATTGATAATGTGTCAATGAGAATTGAGTTTGAATTGGAGAAGTGTGGAGAATGGAGATTGATCAGTTGCGCAGCAACGATTTTAACAAACGGCTGTAAAACCAGAAGAGCGCCATCAGGGCGGTCAGAAAATTACCGGGTGGGGAGGTCAGCAATGGGGCCATCCATTTATCATAGAAAGCGAGCCTTGGCGTCGGGCCGACGCCGGGAGCGAAATTTCGTCGCAGATTTCTCCGGCAGTCAAGGGCAAACGCCAATTGCCAGCCGTTGGTCGCCACGTATTTTCCTGTTTTATACCATAGGGTGACAGCGGATTTCAGTCCTCGCGCGCAAACCTGCTTGTGAATAATGAGCAGAAAAGGTTTTAGGAATAAACGGCCGGACTTATGGCGTGCGCGATATGCGTCCGCTGCCGCGTTGAAAAACTCATCAAAGCCTATTGCGTCGAAGTTGTGCAAAAAGGCATTGAGTGTTTGCCGCTCTTGTAATCCTTCCGATTCAAAGCGTCTGGCTGATGAACAAACCCGACCGGGCAAGGTAATCCATTGACCGGTCTGGAAAATTTTGCGGGCCAGCCGGGCATCTTCCATAAACGATAAAGACTCGTCAAATCTTCCCAAGGACTCAAAAAAAAGGCGGGACAACATGATCCCCTGATCGCCGTTGATGCATTCCGGTCGGTTGAGAAAGGTTTTGGCTTCGTAAAAATAATAGGCTGCATTATTTCCAGGATTGCTGCGCATGAACCGCAGGCCAAAATGGCCGGCGATGTTCAAG
>CALZHT010000056.1 GCA_945787445.1 uncultured Desulfobulbaceae bacterium | reverse complement strand
CCTGTGCTTGTCAACAATACCCTTGCCACCATTGACCTTGGTATAACCGGCGGCGGCAACCAGTTGGTGAACTGCCGCGATTGCCATGGCGGCGGCCATCAAAACGATCACGACAATCTTGAGACCTCGGTGAATTGTTCCGAGTGCCATGTCAGCGAAAATTTCTCAGAGATACTCACCTTACACGTGGACGATTGTCAGACTTGCCATAACAGCCCGAGACCTGAGGTTCAGGATGCAATCGGTAATGGTGCCGGTCTTGCCGGGGTGATGCAGAACTGTGAGAGCTGCCATGTTCCGCATGGCACCGACCATGATATGCTGTCCACCTCACCGAACTGTTCAACCTGTCATGTCAGCGGCACTATAGATGATGTCTATGCACTACATCTCAATGACTGCGGGACCTGTCACAGCAGCACGAGACCGGAAGTTGATCAGACTATCAGTAATGGTATGGCCGGCACTCCGGTAGACTGTGAGAATTGCCATACCGGCCATGGTCCGACAGATCACAATAACCTGAGCACATCTACTAACTGTTCAAGTTGTCACACCAGCGCTACATTTGATGAAATCTTAACGACCCATTTGAGCGATTGTGCGACCTGTCATAGCAGCGCGAGACCGGACGTTATTCAAACCATCGATGACGGAAAGTCCGGCGGCGCTAACCTGCCGGTGAACTGTGAAAATTGCCATAGCGGGCATACTGATCTGGCAACCGATCATAACATGTTGAACACTTCAGTGAACTGCTCAACATGTCATACAACAGGTATTTTTGATGAAGTCTTAGCGACCCACTTAAGCAATTGTGCGACCTGTCACAGCAGTACCAGGCCTGAAGTTGTGCAGACGATCAGTGACGGCAGGGCCGGTACAGCGGTGAGTTGTGAGAGCTGCCATACGGCTCATAGCGGCCCAACCGATCACGATATGCTATCCACCTCAACAAACTGCTCAAGCTGTCATTCCGCAGACGACTTCAGCGCCATTCTGTCCACCCACATGGCTGATTGTACCCTGTGTCATGCCAGTGCAAGGTCGGATGTTGTACAGGCAATCAGTGACGGTAGGGCTGGAACAGGAGTAAACTGCGAGAACTGCCATGTCGGCCATACTGACACGGCAGCTGATCACAACATGCTTTCCACTTCAGCGAACTGTTGCCATGCAGCTCATGACGGTCCGGCGATTCACGACAACCTGAACGCTTCGCCGACATGTTCCATATGCCATACCGACAAAGCAAGCGGCACTGATTTCAACTATATCCATACATACCATCCACCATTAACGGTTTTAGGTGGATCATCGGTTGATCGATGTGCAACCTGTCATAACAGCACGCGTCAAGAGGTAGTAAATGCCATCAGTGCAGGTATGGGAGGCACCTCGGTGAACTGCGAAAGCTGTCATGTGAGCCAGCATCCTGCCATCACGCAGCCGAGTCTTATGCATAATAATACATTGGTGAATACAGGCTCGAATTGCAGCAATTGTCATATCGAGCAGAGCAGGACACACACCGATATGAACACATCGGCCAATTGCTCTGCCTGTCATGCCAGTGCTAATCAGGATGAAATTAATACCTTGCACAATAATGACTGCCTGCTCTGTCATCTGAGTCCGCGGACTGAAGTCCTTGCAGCTATCACAACAGGTATAGCCGGCACTCCGGTGAATTGCGAGAACTGCCATACCGGACATTCCGGTCCAACCGGCGACCATAATAACCTGTCCACTTCTGCGAACTGTTCAACCTGTCATAGCAGTGCTGATTTCAATGCCATCTACACGGTACATCTCAGCAACTGCGCCACCTGCCACAGCAGCACCAGGACGGATGTAATTACTACGATTACTGCCGGAAGCGGCGCCACAGGCACCCCGGTGAATTGCGAGAACTGCCATACAGCCCATAACGGTGCAACCGATCATGATATGTTGTCCACTTCTGCGAACTGTTCGACCTGTCATAGCAGTGCTTCATTTGACAACATCTACGGACTGCATCGGACCGACTGCGCAACCTGCCACGGCAGCACCAGACTGGAGGTAGTTGCCGCAATCAATTCAGGTCGGGCTGGAACAGCGGTCAACTGTGAGACCTGCCATACAGCCCATAACGGCCCGACTGATCATAATATGTTGAGCACCTCTACAAACTGTTCAAGCTGTCATATCAGCGGTTCGTTCAATGAAATCCTCGGCAGGCACCGTTCAGACTGCACCCTGTGTCATGGCAGCGCCAGGCCTGAAGTGGTGCAGGCCATCAGTGACGGCCGCGCCGGTACAGCGGTGAATTGTGAAACCTGCCATGTCGGTCATGCTGCCGACCATGATATGCTGTCCACTTCGGCAAACTGTGTAATCTGTCATGACAGCGTTTCATTTGATGACATCTACGGTTTGCACAGGACCGACTGTGCAACTTGTCACGCCAGTACCGCGCAGCGGGTAAATGATACCATCGCCGCCGGCATGGGAGGCAATCCGGTCAATTGTGAAAACTGCCACGATCCTCATAACGGCGCGGCGGATCACAATATGCTGAGCACGTCTACAAACTGTTCAAGCTGTCATATAAGCGGCTCGTTCAATGAAATCCTCGGCAGGCATCTTTCAGACTGCACCCTGTGTCATGCCAGCACCAGGCCTGAAGTGGCGCAGGCTATCAGTGACGGTCGGACCGGCACAGCGGTGAATTGCGAGACCTGCCATGTCGGTCATGCTGCCGATCATGACATGCTGTCCACCTCAGCCAACTGTTCAACCTGTCATGCCGGCGCTTCATTTGATGATATCTACGGACTGCATCGGACCGACTGCGCAACCTGTCACGCCAGTACCATCCAACGGGTATATGATACCATCACCGCCGGCATGGGAGGCTCCCCGGTCAGTTGTGAAGACTGTCATGATGCTCACAACGGCACCGCGGATCACAACATGCTGAGTACTTCTACAAACTGCTCGAGTTGCCATGTCAGCCCTACATTTGACGATATTTACGCACTCCATCTCACCAATTGCGGAACCTGTCACAGCAGTACTCGTCAGGAGGTAATTGACACGGTCAATGCAGGCGGAGGCACATCAGGTGTGCCGGTGAACTGTGAAAACTGTCACAACGGTCATGCTGATCCGTCTGCTGATCATAACAGTCTGTCCACTTCGACCAACTGCTCAAGCTGTCATGCCAGTGGTACCTTTAACGCCATCCATACGTTGCACCGCAGCGATTGTGCAACCTGCCACAGCAGCACCAGACCTGATGTGGTCACAACCATCAATGTTGGATCTGGTGGCACTCCGGTAAATTGTGAAAATTGCCATGCCGGTCATAATGGCACGACAGACCACAACAACCTATCCACCTCGACCAACTGCTCGAGCTGTCACTCCAGTGGCGATTTCAATGCCATCTATACAGTACATCTCAATAACTGCGCAACCTGCCACAGCAGCACGCGTCAGACGGTAATCAACACCATTTCTGCCGGCAGTGGCGCAAGCGGTGTAGCGGTGAATTGTGAGAATTGCCATGCCGGTCATAATTCCACGGCAGATCACAACAACCTGTCCACTTCGACCAACTGCTCGAGCTGTCACTCCAGTGGAGATTTCAATGCCATCTCCACAGTACATCTCAGCAACTGCGCGACCTGCCACAGCAGCACGCGTCAGGCGGTGATCAACACTATTTCCGCCGGCAGTGGAACCAGCGGCATACCGGTGAACTGCGAGGACTGCCATACCGGTCATGACGGAGCGGCAGACCATGATAGACTGAGCACCACAACACCGTGTTCAGACTGCCATGCCAGTGCTGATTTCAACCAGATCCTGACGTTGCATGTGGATACCTGTGCCACGTGCCACTCCAGCACACGCCAGGAGGTGCTTGATACAATTTCCGCCGGTATGGCCGGAGCAGCAGTGAACTGTCAGGATTGTCATGGCGGCGGCGCAGGCGGCGGCAATGTGCACCATACCTTTGCTTCTGCCCAGGCCGGCGACTGCGAGTCCTGTCACACTGATCCGCGACCCGCTTTCAATACGGCATTCACCGGGCCAAGTCCGGCGCCCCAGCAGCTGGCTTGCATCAAATGCCATGTCGTTAATAACAACAACGGTGATCTGGTGATCAACAAGAATACCTATACACCGAGGGATGTTACCTTCCCATCCGGCTCCCGTAACATGGCGGTAGATGCCGCCCGGGTTGTGCAGACCGAGGTCCACCGGATCCCGAGCATGGGTGGCAATGATATCCAGGTGGTCAACTACGGCGCCTGTTTCGACTGCCATAATGTCCAGATCTTCCATGCCAAGCCGTGGCCGCAGGGCACGACCGGCATGGTCAATTCCATGGGCAACCCGGATACCAATGTGGTGCCGACTGATCATATGAGCCATAATAACGACCAGCCGTTCGATACCCTGCGCTATGCACCCGGTCGGGGCAAGTTCAACTTGTTCCGCAATGACTTCCGTGAATATCCGCAGGTTCATGATAGAGATGGTGATGCTGCCATGGACCGGGCAGAATCTGTCTATAAGGATGTGGTCGGCGGCGACGGAGACGATTCGATCCCCTGGCAGGTACCTGATAATCCCAACGGCCCGCAGGAGATCTCGGTTGACTCCTGGGTAGAAATACCGTGCGATGCCAATGCCAATGATACCCAGGGCGTGTGCTCAGGGAACTCAACCTTTGTACCCGTGTATAACGATATCGCCGGCGGCGGCGGTGGTGGTGGTACACCTCCGCCACCTCCTCCACCAAGTGGCGGAGGTTGTGAAGTTGCCAACAGCACCGGTTCCATCTCCGGTTCCTCTGCACAATACGACCTGAACTTTACCCAGACCGGCACCTATTATATCTGGTTCAGAGGAAAGGATGGTGGTAACAGTGGCGACAACTCACTGTGGTACGGGCTTGACAGCTCCATGGTCGGTAATGCCACCACGCCGGCATCCAATACCAGTTGGAACTGGACGAGAACGCCACATAATGCCGGTCCGAACCCAACACGAATCACCATCAACAACATCGGTGTGTATACCATCAATATATGGGCCCGGGAAAACGGCCTTGAGCTTGATGGCTTCTATATCACCACCAGCAGCGGATCAATCTCCGGTGCCATACCTTCCGGGGCAACGGTCATATCACCCGTAAGTTGTCCATAGAGGAATTATCCTGATGAATTAACTAACTGCCAAAGGCGGTTCAACCAACGGTTGAACCGCCTTTTTTGGTGGAAGTATTAGATAATATTGTTTTTATTCTAATTCATGTACTTACGATTTTAGTATATGTAATTAACTGAAGTTCCTAAGGGGCGGTAAACAGCAATCTTATTTGAATAAAAGCGAATATCGAATAAAGCCTAAACTTCCGCCGGATCGGTTGAACCATTCCTGGTCAATCATTAGAAGTGATGGATTTCGTAACAAACTTAAAATTTGTTGGGAATGAATACAATTCAATACCGATTGGTGATCCTGAAACCAATGACCAGCCACTGTTTGGTGATAGGGCGGGAGAAGTGTAACGCAAGTTGACATTTGGTTTTTCTAGTGTAAATTATTGCAATTTCGTAAGTTTTCAATAATAATAATTAAATAATATTAATTACTTCTAAACTGATACTTATAGATTAAATCTTCTTTTAGGTTTTTTCTAAAGCATAAAACATCCTACACAAAAGTTTGCAGGATTTTTAATCGGGCAAAGAAAATGAATAAATATGCTGAACCAATTCGAATTCTTGCTGTGGATGATATGCCTGACATGCTCGCGATCTACCAAAGCATATTCACACCTGATATCGAAGAGGACCCTTTTTCCGAGAGTAAAGATGGTGCACTGGAATCAAAAGAAGCTGTTGTATTTCCACATTTTGAACTCACAACCTGTTCAGGTGGAGAAGAAGCCGTAAAACATGCCAAGAAAGCTAAAGAGGGAAACAGGCCTTTTGCCGTTGCTTTTATTGACGTGAGAATGCCTCCCGGTCCGGACGGCGTGTGGACAGCTGCTCAGATTCGGGCTTTGGATCCCTGCATCCATATCGTTATTGTAACCGCCTATACGGATGTTCCTCCCAACACCATTGCCGAACAAGTTCCATCAACCGCGCAGTTGTTTTACATCCAGAAACCGTTTCATTGGCATGAGATAACCCATTTTGCCGAGGTGCTGGGTGAAAATTGGCGGCTCATGAAAGATATCGGCACTATTCAAAACGATATGGAAAAACAGATTTTGGCCCAGAATGCCTTTGTGCAGAGGGTCAGTAAAAATATGAATGAAGTGTTGAACGAAAAACTGGAGCTTGAAGAGCAACTGCAAATCAAAAGCAAAAATATCGATGAGGTAAACACTGCCCTGCGGATGCTCGTTGAGGAAAGGGAAAAGGATAAGGTCAGAATTGAAGAGAATATCTTATTAGATCTTCATAACAATGTGCTGCCACATCTTGATGCTTTACAACACGCAAATTTGCCTAAAAGTGAAAAATCTCTCGTAGACCTGATCAAGGCAAATTTCGAAACAGTACTCTCTTCATTTACTATTTCATCCATGCCGGAGTTGCCGGTGGAATTCGAGAATTTCACTCCCATGGAGATACAGATAGCAAACCTTATAAAGCACGGAAGCTCTACCAAAGAAATTGCGGATATAATGAATATTTCGCCAAAAACTGTTGAATCGCATAGAAAAAATATCCGGAAAAAACTTGGCCTCACCAATAAAAGCGTAAACCTCAGAACGCATCTCCTCAAAAAAATATAAATCCTTTCCTTACGTTTAGCTCATAGAAATCGCAGATTTATAATTCCTGCACAGATATCGGATGAATTTGTAGGGGATGTAATTGTGTTTTTGCGAGGTTAGAATTTTTGGTACGGCGGCATGTTGGTGCGTTTGGCCATCTCACGAACGATATCAAAGTCGCTGTCTGCTATCTCCACAAAGCCGTCAACCAGGGCCCGGTCGAGAACCTTAATCCGTTCACCATTTATTTCGATGGTATCATCCTTGGTAATGCTCAGGATGGTTTGCTGGAATTTCTTGGCAAAATTTTCGTCAATTTTCTGGGTTACGGCAAAATTACAATATGGCATTGCTTGGCCTCTGCCAATGATTGCAAAGTCTTCAGGGTCAATTTTTCCTTCTGCCGCCATTATTTCAATGTCATCAAGGGGCAGGGCGCCAGCGTCATATTTTTCAAAAAGGACTCCGTACACCACTTTTTCATGCTTAAATGAACCAGTAGGAATGGTATAGAAGGCCAGGTCCTGTTCAGGATCGACACCATTGGCCTGCAGAACATCAATCTGGCTCATGAAACCGGTCGGCGCCAACATCGGGCCGAAAATCATAGTCTTGCCTTTGAGGTCCTTAACCGTTTTAATGCCTTTCTTTTTCAGAGTTACAATAACACCTTGGGAACGCATGCCCAGGGACCCCTTTTTTTCCGCGCTTAGCACCTCAACGCCATGAAAACGATTGAGAATTATGTAGAGCAGCGAGTTGGTATGCACAAAATCAAAGTTTTCAACTTCCCTGGTAAAATTAATCGTATCAATAGCAGACGGGACAAAATTGACTCCCATCTTCTCGCTGAGAAAGGCGGTAAAAGGCACGAAACGCTCCAGGGTTTCCTTTTCACTGTTACAAATCATGTAGCCGATTTTGTAAGTGGGCAGCTCTTTTTTCTGAGAAGGAGACGAACTGCAGGAAACGAGCAGAAGGGCGGCAAGGAAAAGAACAATCTTTTTCATCATCTATGATCTCAAGCTACTTGTTTATGGTGGATTTAATTTTTTCAAGGGAATCTTTAATCTGCTCTATCTGATCATGATCATGGCCATGGTCATCACGTTCAATGGCCTCGAGAGCCAAACGATAATTTTTTACAGCATCTTCCAGATTTCCCATCATTTCCTGCGACTTGCCCAGGTGATAATACAGCAACGCATCTTTGGGATTCATGGAAATCGCCTTGGTAAAATGGGAAATCGCTTCAGGGTATTTTTTCTGGGCGTGTCGTATAAGACCGAGGGTATCTAACGCATCAATATCTTTGGGGACGTTTTTCAGAACCAGCTTCGCTTCTTTCTCTGCTTCAATCAGTTTGTTCCGGCGATAGAGGACCATGGCGAGTTTATTTCTGGTCGCATTGTCACCGGGCTTGAAATCGAGAAGCATTTTATATTCAATCTCAGCAACAGCATCCGGCATGGAAGATTCAACATGGCTGAATGCAGAACCACAGAAAATGAATAGTACTGCAAGAAAAAGTATGGGCACCAGGCCGAAGAGAACAATAATCCTGTTATACATGGGCTGATTTATCATAAAAAGGGTTTAGATCAACTTCCTTTCGCGCAGGAAATCCCGTGCAACATTATTGGCTTTATCACCGGAATTGACCTTGGCGAACATTTCAGAATAGGCGGTGTCATCAATCGCGCCGGCGAGCTTGTTTATCACCCGGGGCAGCAGCGGAAAGTTTGTCAGGATATCGCGGCGGATCAAAGCAGACGAGAGAGCGTTGTCGAATTTTCCTTCAGCGTTTTTGAAACCAAAGGGATTGAGCCAGATGATATCATGATTCTTTTCATACAGGTCCTTGATTTCCGCAAATTCGGTGTTGACGTCACTCGATGGCGTTCTTTTGAGAAATTCCGCTGCATCGGCGGTGTTTTCGACGATAATGTCGACCTTTGTCTTTTCGTCGGTTGATTTGAAGGCCTCATAAAGCGAGTCATTGTCCTTAAAGAGGCGCAGTTTCACATTGGTTCCGGTGCGCTCATTTATGAGGATTACCAGAAGTTCGCCAAGTATCTTGTCACTGTTTTCCTCAAGGGCGCCAATATAGAGAATCCGTCCTACACAGCTCTGACCGTTTCCATGCAAAAGAAAAAAAGATATGAAAACGACGAGCAGTATTTGTATATATCTGAAAAACATTACTTTACCCTCTGTATTGATTTTATTGTTGATTATATATTGTCCGTTAAGAAGTATTGACCATACAATTGGAGTTTGCAATTATACCCTGTAATTAATTGACACGCAATGGTTTGGTTTGGTTCCGGATTTGATATTAAAGGATTCCTTGTAATGAATGGATGAGGATGTATCCGCCCAGGATAATGATAATTACGGAACTCAACATCCCCATGCCCCAGACAAGATTCTGGTTGTCACTGATTTTTTCGGTGAGTTTTCCCGCCCGGGAAAGCGTAATGCCAATTGCCATCATAACCAGGCCAAGCCCCAGGCTGAAGAAAAGCGCCATGGTCAACCCTTTGGCAATTTGGCCTGCACCAACGGCGGTCAGCAGAATAGCGATACCGGCAGGGCAGGGGACCAGGCCGCCGGATATGCCGAGGAGCAAGAGGCTCCATTTGCCGTTGCCGGCTGTTTCAGGCTGATCGGCGCAGCTGTTACCTTGACCGTCATTGTGATGCTGATAATGGTGTTCAGTATCATGCGCCGGTTCATGATGATCATGCTGGTGGTCACGGTCACGGACATGGTGATGGTGGCTGTGCCCTTTTTTAGCGAACAGATGGAAATGGGAATGGCCGCTTTTGCCGGAAAGTCTTGATTTGAACATCCAGATGCCAACGCACAATATCAGTATGGAAGAAACCAAGCCAAGCCAGGTATGAAGTTCTGCTTCTGAAAAGTTCTTTGCAAGAACCTTGGCAGCTATTGCGAGGATAATAACGCTGAACGTATGGGTAAAGGTAACAATAAGACCGAGCAATACTCCATCCCAGGCTCTTCCTTTGGTTCCCAGCATATATGCGGCAATAACCGTTTTGCCATGTCCAGGCTCAAAGGCATGGAAGGCTCCTAAGGTAATGGCGCTCAGGTAAAGCATGATGCCTTGCCCCATGGGTTACACAGTTCCGTTTTCAAGAAAGCACTGCCCGTCCTTATTGGCCAGAGGGCAGGATGCTAAATTTTGTTGGGAAATATCCTGGTCGGAAAGCCACCTTTTTGCCGATTCAATAACATTTTGAGTAAGGTCTTTTGCCAGACCGATATGGCCGGAAGGATCCATTGCCGCTTCCAGATTTTGCCGCTTAAAAAGGGATTTGATCTCAAGATGTTCCACTAAAAGATCAATTATGGGCGTGCCCGAATCATGGGACTCCATGGCAGCTTCATAAAGAATCTGATGGGCCTTTTGTTTGCCGATTTTCTCACCCAGAAGGAACATCAGTTTTTCTGTCGATATAAGAAAGGATGATTCTTTGGTGTTTTGCTCGATACGGTCCTTATGGACAATGAGATCGTTAATGATTTTTTTCATAAGAGCGAGAGCACCGCAGAGAAAAAGAGAAGCCTCAGTGATGCTGACCCATTCAAGCCGTATCGAACGGTAATCCCGCTCGTGTTCATTGATCAGGGCCTCAAAACCCAAATCAGCATTGCTTTTAATGAGTTTGGCAAGCACTACAACCTGTTCGCAGAGTTCGGGATTGCGCTTGTGTGGCATTGTTGTGCTGCCGATTTTGCCAAAATGAAAGGGCTCTTCAAGTTCGCGGATTTCAGCCCTGGAAAGCTGGCTGATTTCATTGCCGATTTTCCCGAGGCAGCCGCCAAGGATCGCAATGGCAGAGAGATATTCCGCAAATCTGTCCCGGCTGCTGTGCCAGGCAGCAAGTGGAGATCCGAGATCAAGAAGCGCTGAAAACTTCTCAAGCAAAACAATGCCTTTTTCACCAAAAGCCGCCATGGTACCGACCCCGCCAAAGAGCTGGCTGACCAGAATTCTCTTTTTGCAATCCATAAGGCGGGCAGCACTGCGGAGTAGTTCATCAAGCCATACACCGATTTTGAGACCCAGAGTTGTAGGCAGAGCTGGCTGACCATGGGTACGGCCGATCATGACCAGACCTTTATAGGTGTCTGCAAGAGCAATAAGGCTGCCGGTCAAAGCGGTGAGGTCCCGTTCAATAATGACAAAAACATCCCTTATTTCCAGGACCTGGGCAGTGTCTTGAATGTCCTGGGTTGTGGCGCCGTAATGGATGTACTGGCCGGAATCACCTGAAATGGATTGCCACGCGGAAAGCAAGGGAATCAAGGAGTGACCCGTTGCGACAATGTCTTCCTGTATCTTGGTGACATCCAACAGCTTGAGATTTGCGGTTTTTTGTAAATACTGCGCTGCCGCCGCTGGAATAATGCCCAGATCGGCCTGAACCTTGGCCAGGGCTGTTTCCACCTCAAGCCAACGCTGTAATCGTCTTAGATCGCAAAATATCCGGCGGGCTTCATCCGTAGTATAGCCGGAACTGTAAAACCTGGAGTCCAGAATGTGACTCCGCAGGGACTGACATGCCATTACACTAACACCTCGGGATCATTCTGACGTTTGGTTGTTACTTCGTGCAGGACTGCTGTGATAATTTCAATGGAATTGCCAATATACCGTTCAGGATGGTCAAACATTTCAAGTGCGTCCTTGCCGAACAAAGGGCCTACCTCCTGATCACCAGCAAGGATTTCTTTCAAGGATATGTTTTTTGCAGTTGCTAGTTGCAGGAGGGTATGAATTTTTTCCTGGGCCCGCATCTTGCCAATCTTTTGTGACATGTGAAATAGAAGCCACTCGGAAATAACCATCTCCTTTTGCAGATAGAGATTTTCCTTCATCTTTTCAAGGTTAACCTCAAGGCCTCCCATGATATTGGTAAGGAAGGAAAGCGCTGTGGCAGTGTATATGGCGATCTGCGGCATGGCCAGCCATTCGGACCATAAGGCACGGGCATCACGTTCATGTTCATGCACCATACTGTCAAAAACAACGGAGGTAAGGGATCGGGCATGCCTGGCAAGAACAGAGATGCGCTGGCAAAGTACAGGATTCCTTTTGTGGGGCATGGTGCTGCTGCTTATTGCCTTGGATGGGAGGGGTTCATGGAGCTCGCTGATTTCGTTTTTCCCCAGCTGAAAAATTTCATTCGCAATTTTTTCTAGTGTTCCGGAAAGGATGGAAAAAAAAGCAGCGGTTTCCGCAATAGTATCACGGGATGTGTGCCAGCTGGCCGGCGAATGCTTGAGGCCGAGCCTGGTCAAGGTTTGTTCCACGACAGCCAGGGCTTTCGGACCGAAAGCTGCCATTGTCCCCACAGCTCCGCTCAATTGACCCGTCAGTATGCGCGGATAGAGCTGTTTGATCCGTTCAATATGTCGTCTCGTCTCGGAAAGCCAGACTGCGGTTTTAAGGCCAAAGGTAATTGGTAATGCCTGTTGCCCATGGGTCCTGGCAATCATGGGTGTGTTTTGGTGGCATTCGGTTATTTCGAGTAAATAGTGCTCAAGATTTCGCAGATCCCGGTAGAGTATTGCGAAAGTTTCTTTCAGTTCCAGGATCTGGGCGGTGTCCAGGATGTCCTGAGTGGTGGCGCCATAGTGGACGAATTCACCATGAACTTTGCCGCATGCCTTTCTGAGTCCTTTCAGTAATGGCACCAGAGAATTGCGGCTGAGTTGATATTCCTGATGAACATAAGACAAATCGATATGCTCAAGAGACGCCTTAGCGGCAATTTCAGATGCGGCATCACGGGGAATAATCCCGAGTTCGCCTTGCGTTTGCGCGAGGGCGGCTTCTATATCTAGCCAGCGCTGGAATCTTTTTTTTTCGTCAAATACGGAAAGAAGCTCAGGTGTTGCGAATATATTGGTCTGTATTTGGAAATCAAGAGGATGCGAGGGCATGGTTATCTGCTTTTTTCGTTATTATTGATATTCACCACAGCAAGTCGCGAAAAAAATACTTCCTGATCGTGTTCAAATACTACGATAATATACCAAAAACAATAAAAAATTTCCTTATTAAAGAGAGGAAAAAACGAAAGAAATTAGGATCAGGTGGGCATTACCTTTAATCGAGGGGTCCATAAGGCTTGGTTTCAGGAATAGGTTTTCTCGTGCTGCATATGTGAAGAGCAGCTTGGGTGGGAGATATTTTCTCTTGCGATGAACGGATCAGGGTCTGCTGAACAAGATTTTCCATACAACTTCTGATGTGCGTCAAAACCTCTTCCGGTCGGGGGTGATGTGGAGGACCGAAAAGCCCATCCATGGAAAGGGATCCTCCGCAGCCTGCCAAAAAATCAGGCAGGACCAGAATCCCCCGTTTATGAAGATCCTGGCTCGCTGCAGGGGTGATTGCCAGGTTTGCTCCCGGAACAATTGCTTGTACTTGGAGCGCTCCTGCATTGGCCGAATTGATAGCGCCTTCAATGGCAACAGGGATCAGAATATCCCCTCCAACTTCAGTGATTGCCTCTTTGTCAAGAGTGGTTACCGAGTTACCCGAAATATTTTGTGGCAACAATGGTCCTGGATTTTGCAGGAGAGCATCAAGGTCAAATCCTTCCGGTTTCCTGGTGACCAAGGTCTTTTCTGCATCAGCAAAGGCAATTATCCGGGCGCCTTCTTGATGAAGGGTCAGGGCTGCAGCCCGTGCCAGAGTTCCGAATCCCTGGATCACGATGGTTGCCTTATCCGGCGATTTCTTGAGATAATGCAACACGGCCAAGGCTGCTATGGCCACTCCATAACCTGCTCTCAGGCTGCCCAGGGTCCAGCCGCCAATCTGGTGCTCAAGGATGGCGAGCCTTTCAAGAAAATAGGGGAGATCCATGCCTTGCGCTTGCGCCACAGCCATTTTGACGGAGGGAATACCGACCGATTTTGCCGTGTTTTCCAGTTCAACCATATCCACATTGAGATCAGGTCCCATGGAATAAACAGTTTCGATATATGGTTTGATCTCTTTTAGAAATCGTGCCATTGCCGCATGTTTGCCTGGAGAGGAAGGGTCGTAATCGATACCACTTTTTGCGCCGCCAAGTCTGAGTCCGGCTATCCTCATCTTAAGATTCATGTTGGATGCCATTTTAATGAGTTGGTCAGCAGTCAAGCCTGGTTGTACCCGCATTCCCCCGGCGCAGATCCGATGATCAAGGGAATCGATCACCAGCCAGCCCTTGAATCCTTCAAGAGGGTCGGTGTATTCAATTATTTGCGCAGGTCTGTTGTTGTTCGGTGCCATCATGAAAATTATTTACCGCACGCCAGCTTCTTTTATAGAACTTTTGGAAAATGGGTGGTAAAGCGCTTTGCCAAGTGCGCCATCATTCTTTCGGTCAAATATCTTTTCTTCAATGCTGCTTTCAGTTAATGAACCCCACCAGTTATTGGTCACATCCAGGTTCCAGAATTGTTTTTCACCAAGATTCAGATTGTAGTCCCTGTTATTGTAAATGTTATTGGAAAAAATCTGCAGCCTCCCCGTGTTCCAAGGGCGGCCACTGCGGTCCGGTTCAAAAAAATCAGTAATGTTCTGGCCCGATGGGACAAGGAAAATGCCCTGCCTGTTGCCGCTTATTTCATTGTTGTTTATGGTGACCGGCCCCTCCATCCTGGTAAACCGGATTGCAGTATCATTATCGGTAAACGTGTTATGGGATATTTGCAGTTGGGCACGGCCAAAGCGTATCCCTTCGTAATTATTAATAAAAAGTGAATCAAACAGCTTGGCGGTGGAAAAATGCACCTGTAGGCCTGAAAAGGCATGCCGGAATTCACAGTATTGAAGGGTTGATTTTTTACCGGATGAAAAGATCAGCACATAGGACCAATCTTTTGGTGCCGGTATTTTTTCAGCAGATTCAAAACGGATGGGTTTATCTTCAGTTCCTAATGCCAGCAGACGCCCAAGCACCCGAATTTCAGCATCTCCGATTCCGTCGCCATTGCGGTCATCTTTTTTAAAACGGATAAAGGTGCCTGGTTTTATTGATAATGTCGCTTCACGGCTTACCAGCACAACTCCCTGAACAAAAACATCGCCCTGCCAAATTGTATCATTGGCAATAACCTGGTCATTCACTAGCAGTTCTTGGCCGCCCAGGTGCGGGGACTGAACGGAACACGCCATCAGAAGGTAAATTGATTGCAATATGAAGATGTAGTTAATGAATGTTTTCATTGGGATTTTATAATCCCTTGTCATTTCGAGCACAGCGAGAAATCTTATTGCCCCGGGAAAAAATTTCTCGCGTTTGTTCGAAATGACAGACATAGCAAAAATCAACAGGTTATGCTCCGTATCGTTTAGGTAGCTAAGAAATGATGGTAATTATGTTTTGCGCTAAGTCATAATATACTATAATAACAACATTTACGGCATTATCGGCTCAACACGTATATGGACATCAGTCACCTGCATACCGGTTTCAAGTTTGATGGAGTGGTTGACGTTGCCTTCATACAGGCCATATTGTTCAAAACGCACCGGCGCTTCTCCGACTTTTTCACGGGCGACAAGGTAATACAGGCCGCCGTTGTCAAGCTCCAGCCTGAATTGTCCGGCATCGTCGGTTAGGGCCATAGATCCGGTCTTCTGTCGAATAATATGCATTTGAAAAAGAGGGAAGTTGTCACCAGGGTACGCTGTCACAAAAATACTTTTTACCGGCTCTCCATTGACGTCTGTTACTTTTCCGGAAATTATTGTACCCAATGGCATGCCATCTGGGGGAGGTCCGTTTGCAGCTTCAAGAGCTTCGGTATTCCAGTGTGAGGCACTCCTTCTCGTTTCTTGTCTTCTCCCACGGGGATCGTCGGCTTCAGGCATTAGAAATGCTTCGATATTGTCCCTGGGATAACATGAAATAGTGATCCGGCACGATTGAGCAGTGTCTATATCAACGGGGTTTGTCGAATGATAGCAAAACAGATCACCTTTCCGGACAGGTCCTATTCCAGCGCCGTCTTGACGCTTTCTGGCAATAAACACGTATGTTCCGGGGTCCAGATCGAACCAGAAGCGGCCCTGTTCATCAAGTGAACTGGTTAATAAGCCCATGCCCCGAAACCGCATCTCTTGGGCATCATAAACCGATACCACACCGCTGTCCAAGGATTCATCTTTATAGAATACCTGCCCCCCTATTCCCTGAGGGCCATCGGAGCAAAGGATTTGATCTGCTTCAAGCGCAAAAAACGGCAGCCATTTGTATGAGTCTGAGATGGATATCGGATTGAGCCCATGGTACGAAAAAAAGTCCTGACCGTTTTGCCGGCCTTTAGCGACAAAAAAATATTCGCCCGGCGGGAGTTCCATGTGGAACTGGCCAGGCTTTTCAAGAGGTTGTGAACCTATTGCTTTTTTGTCAGCAGCAAACGAATCATAATCAGGATATGCCAGAACAACTGCTTCGGGCAGGGGGCCTTTTTCTGAAAGCACAATGCCGTCAACAATACCTGCAATACATGGATCTATAAAAAAACAGCTCCAGATAAAGATCAAAAGAATTTTTTTCAGCATGTGGAAGTCAATCATTAAAAACAATCGGCACTTCAAAATCGAGTATTCCTTCATAAAAAGCACGGATGATCGGCTTTTCAGGATCAACCATTGACACTATGAACATGAGCATGCGGCTCTTCTTTGCCAAGATGACATCCAATTCTGTTGGAGTGTCCCGCAGGGAATCGTGTTTCCAAGCCACCCTGTGCATATGGTAGGTGCCAATCATGGTGAGGTCCATATTATGGCACTGCACAATCTTTTCATGCAATTCCTCTGGATCGGCCACCCAACCTCTCTTGGCAAAAGGTGTTTCAGATGGAATGGCATGTTCAGCCATTATTTTATCCATGAAATTTTTATACGATTCATTAAAACGGGCATTTTTATCCAAAGGAAAGCAGTATTTAACGGTTATAGTATTTCCTGCTTTTTCCCCGGCAAGGAGGCCGAATGCCTTTTTTGCCCTAAATTCCTTTCGACTATTGGTTCCAGGCAGATTATTGCGGCAATGGTCGATGATCGCTTGGTATTCCTTTTGGGGAAGAATAATTTTTATATCGGAGTCTGGCTCAAATTCCATGCAAATCCTAAAAAGTCACTAAATAGGCCGGAAAAGTCTTGTTGGAGAAGCTGAGGAGAGGGTTGTAAAGGTCAGGAAGTAAATACTTTTATCCAGATGGTGTATACCATCCTCTCTGCTGCGCCGGTGCACTATCAACGGTCGTATCCCTCTTGAGGAAGCATTCTTACTATTTGTAAGTATTTTCCATTGTTTGTTCTCTATGAATTGGTAATTTGAATTTGTGGTTTTTTTATACATTCCATAGTATTATAGCAATACATGTAAATTATCTTATTCAATAATGATACGCTCGCAAAAAATCGAGAAAATTGTTCATGTGGTATGTGGATTCAATAGCATGTAGAACAATACATCATAAAAACGCTTTTGTTTATGATTTCATCAATTATAATACCCCTTTTTATTAAATTTTTCAATAATTACAAATGGTTCATAACAAGTAGATTCATGAGGTCCACAGTGATGTTACTCCGTTTCTGTATCCCGATCATATGCAACATATTTTTTGCAACCGATTGTTTGGCAGCAAAAAGTACGGGAAGAATGAGTATTAATGGAATTGTTACCGGTAAAATAATGGTTGGGCCTGAAAAACATCCCTTCAGCGGCATTGTATCTTTTTTTAAAAAAAATATTAATAATCCGCCTCCCTTCCCAGTGAACACCCGATTCATAAAACCCGGTTATTCTTTGTAATTTTATGTAATTTTGTTTGTAACTCATGCCACTTATTTTTTTGACATTCCTTGTTTTGCTTTTAATCCCGTGCCAGTCCATTGCCGAGGTTCTCACCAATGATACTGTCTGGCAGGGGGAAGTAGATATGAAAGAGGATATCCTAGTTCCTGCGGGAGTCACCCTCACCATATCACCCCACACTGTTGTCCGGGTCTGGCCATCCCAAAGCACAAAAATCGATCCGGAATTTATATCGCACCGGACTGAAATTACCGTACGAGGTACGCTGCAAATAGACGGCAATAGTAAAGGTCTGGCCACATTCCAACTTGGCGGAGAAAACAAGGGAGAGCGTTGGGCGGGAATTGTGATAGATGGTGGCAAGGTAAAAAGCCGCTATTGTACGGTAGAGGGCGCTGAAGCAGCTTTTCACGTGATAGGCGGCAGTCTCGAGCTTACCCATTCAAGGATTACTGATAACCGCTATGGCATGATCGTTCAGGGGAAACACGGTAAAGTCTCCCTTGATACTGTCGCTATTCAAAAAAACGAATACGGGGTTTTTCTGTTTAATGGGGCAGACATTACCAGGCAACAAAGCGAAATAGCTAGGAATTCCAGAAAAGACATTTTTGAATCATCTGCAGCAAACAATCTACCTACTCCGGCCCCCTTTACATTTACTGCAGCAGACCTTACCAAGGTATACGGTGATGAATCCCTTCCCGGTGAAACAGTTTGGAAGGGCAGGGTCCTCATTAAAGGACAGGTTCGCATTCCGCTGGAAGGGCGCCTGGTTATTTATCCGGGAACCATTGTTGAGTTTTCTAAAAAAGATACTAATGGCGATGGAATAGGCGAAAACGGCCTTATGATCCAGGGTATGTTCATTGCAAAGGGAACACCGTCGCAACCAATACTCTTCAGGTCTGCAGAGACGCAGAGAAAACGGGGTGATTGGGATGCGATCAATATATTGGGCAGCGACGCAGCCCAAAACCTCATAGAGTTTTGTCAGGTTGAAGATGCTTACCGCGGTTTGCATTTTCATTTTTCAAATATTGGCGTCAATCATGCCATTTTGCGAAACAATTACAGAGGCGCCCAATTTCAGGAATCGCTGGTGGAAATCAGATCAAGTGATTTTTTCGATAACATAAGCGGCATCCAGGCGAGAGACTCAGAAGTCGTCTTCCATGGCAATCGCATGGTGAACAATGGACATGGCGCCAGTTTTTTTCGGCTTAATCTCAAGGCTGCCAACAATTATTTTATGCGCAACCGAGGGGATGGTCTGCGGATTCGCGAAGGCGCCACTGTTGTGGAAAAGAATGTAATGACCGGCAACAGATTCGGTCTCATCATGGCTGACGCGGTATTTGGAAAAGTTGCCGGAAATATAATATCACAAAATCTCGAAGGCGGGGCCTCTTTCAGAGACACCGATAATATTGAAATACAGCATAACATTATACAAGCCAACGGCTTAAACGGCATCAACCTGAATAACGCGAGATCCATGATCACCGGAAATCTGATTTCGGAAAATGGTGAGAGAGGGCTTGGAATAATAGGATTCAGCGGCCGCATCACCCAAAACAATATAATGGATAACGGCCTCTATGCGATTGGTCTGGATGATGAAAAAAGCGACATTGACGCTGCCATAAACTGGTGGGGAGACTCCGACCTTGACAAGGAACTTTTCGACCGGCATGACGATCAGTCCCTGGGAAAAGTGATCTATGAACCGCAAAGTAAAGGCCCTGTTCCTGTCGCCTGGTCTCTGCCCACGATCAATACCGACGTTTCCTGGAGCGGTTCAATGCGCATCGCCGATCATGTTGAAGTTTTACCTGATGCGGTTCTTTCCATAAGGCCAGGGACGACCCTGTTCTTTTCACCCCACGCCGGCATGGACATCCATGGCCGGATACTTGCTGAGGGCACCAAAGAGAAACGCATTACATTTACATCAACGAACCAACAGGGCGCTTCTGATTGGGAGGAGATCCTTTTAGACAGGGCTTCGGGAAGCCGTTTTGTTTATTGCGACTTTGAGTATGCCACCTGGGGAATCCATAGCCATTTTTCCGATGTGACAATCAGCTATTGCCGGTTCCGACAAAACGACGGCGGAATTCGATTCAGAAGCGGTCCTTTAGAGATTAGTCATTCACTTTTTTCTCATAACCGTATCGGACTCAGGGCCTTTCGAGGCACTGCCCGGATTCATGACTCCATTTTCACCAAAAATGAAATCGGCATCTTTGTCCGGGAACAAGGGGACGGGCTGACAATCAACCGCAACAATATATTTGCCAATGAAAGATATAGCATCCGCCTCGGCGATTTTAATAAGGAAGATGTTGACGCCAGGGGAAACTGGTGGGGAGGTGTTTCCCCTCTTCCGACAATATTTGATGGCCATCAGGAAGAGTATATAGGTAAGGTGATGTTTGAGCCCTATCTTAACAAGCAACTGAAATTAGCTGGTGGGGATTCAAAGTGAATTACTCCTTTTTTGTGAGAATATTTTGCATCGCTCTTGCTTGTTTTATTGGGTGGATAAGCCCTTTACATGGCAAGGAATCCGCTGCCCTGAAAGGACGAATACTGGACACCCAAGGACAAGCAGTTCAGGGAGCTGAAGTGTATGCCTACCGTTCCAATAAAGTAAAGGGCCCGGCAGATTATATTTCAAACAGGACCGGTGCTGATGGTATTTTTACTCTGGTCTTACCTCCAGGCAAATATTGGGTGTTGGGGGTTTTTCGAAAAAGCGGCGCCAAATTCGGGCCACTAATAACAGGCGACAAGCATTCAGGTGAACCTATCCCCATGAATGTTAAGGCCGGCCAGGAAACAGAGAGAAATTTTACAGTTATGGATCTCAGGGAAGCGGCCCGGCAAATCGATAAAAAAAGCGAAGAATTATTTAAAATTACAGGAAAAATTCTGGACAAACATGGGCAACCCCTACCCATGGCATATGCTATGGCTCATTTACAACCACAGCTGGGCACCATACCCCGCTACTTGTCTAGGTGGACAGATGACACGGGAAGGTATATTTTATATGTCCCGCGTGGCACTCTTTTTCTAGGGGCTGCACTAACTTTTCCGGTGAAAAATGATTATTTTTTAAAGAATCGGATCGACGTGCAAGGTGACATGCAGGAAATGGATATAATTGTTATGTTGGAGAAAAAATGAACAAAAACAATCATGGGTGACTCTCATGATTTTTTTATATTTATAAAGGATTAGCAAAGAACAGGTATGGACAGACTTGATACGATATCAGCGGCATTTATAGTTATACTTGCTTGCATTGCTGTTTTTCTGATAGTTCACCAGGTGACGCATCCCGAGCCTGAACAGGAATGGGCTGCAAAAAAAGGAGAGGCTGTACGGATTATAAATCCTGAGTTTGACCAAAAAGTAAAGGTAGCCAAAAACCTTATTGAAAATAATAACCTGGATGATTCTGAAAAGCTCCTCAACGACCTTATTGCCGGCTTTCCTTATGACGGCAGGCCGTATATACTGCGGGGCGACCTCTTCATGAGAAAACAACTGCCCATCGATGCAATGTTGGAATACAAAAAAGGAGTTGATCTAAATCCTGATTTTCTTGATAAAAAAACCAAGCTGTTTCAAGGAAAAAAGATCAAAATAACCATGCAGGAAGCAAAAACAGCCATATTTTCAGGTCTTGAACGCGACCCTGCCAATGAACAATTACGACAACACAGAAAGACCCTGTATTATATGCTGAGAAAAATAGCCGGCAGCTGCGGGTAAAAGGCAGGAGGTGTATTCGTGCATTATTTCATCATCATGGGTGCCATTATAGGTGTAGGATCGGTATTTTTATCCCTCTATGGCAATCCCGCCAATACCGGTATATGCGCTTCCTGTTTTCTGGAAAATATCGCTGGTGCCATCGGATTGCACAACAATATCCGCATGCAGTATATACGGCCCGAGATTATTGGTTTCGTTCTCGGATCATTCGGTCTCGCAATGGTCCGCAAACAATTTGCCTCAACCGGCGGCAGCTCACCATTATTGCGCTTCATGGTTGGCATGTTGCTCATTGTCGGCTGTTCCGTCTTTATCGGCTGTCCGGTAAAATTGATTTTGCGTCTTGCCGCAGGGGATATTGCAGCCATTATCGGATTTATCGGCCTTATCGCAGGTGTCTATATCGGCCTGGAATTTGTCGAAAACGGTTTTCGCCTGGGCGAACCAAAAGAAGCTCCAAAAGCCAATGCTTTTATTGTGCCTGGATTTATGATTTTTCTGCTGGTTATTGCCCTGCTCGAGCCCAGGTTTGTCGGCAACAGCACCAAGGGGGCAGCGGCCCAGCATGCCCCATTTCTTCTGTCTCTTGCCATCGGCCTAATCATCGGTGCATTTGCCCAGCGCACTCAATTTTGTATAACCGGAGGCATTGCCCGTATTTTTTTATGGGGAGGAAGGGAGATCATGAATTGTCCCAGATCCACCGGCTTGCTGGTCAGCATATTTTCGTTTCTTGGCTTTGCCTTTGTCGCCAATCTCCTGACCGGGCAGTTTTCTTTTGGCCTGCATGGCCAACCCAGCTCCAATGAAAGCTATGGCTGGGCGTTTCTCGGTATGATGCTGGTTGGTTTTGGTTCTGTATTGATCAGGGGATGTCCCCTTCGGCAGTTGGTTGCTGCAGGGCAGGGTGATAACGATGCCGGTGCCGCTGTTATGGGAATGTTGGTTGGTGCTGCCCTGGTGCAAAACTGGGGGATTGGCGGCAATCCGGCCGGAACTCCGGTAGCCGGACAAATCGCAGTGCTTGTCGGACTGTGCCTGCTTTTTGCCGTGGGTTTGTTAAATCGAAGAAGAGGGTACGGAATTGCGCCTGAATATCAGACTGGTCTGGATTAATATTTTTTCTCTCATAATTTTCATTGTTGTCTCTGGTTGCTCCAAAACCAAAACAATCGAAATAGGAAAAACCACTCTGGAACACGATACCACCTGGCAAGGGAATATCCTCGTCACCGGAGATGTCTATGTGCCGCCCAATGTAACCCTGACCGTGCTGCCTGGCACAGTGGTCAAGTTCAAAAGGATCGACGAAACAAGCGACCAGAACCTCTTTGACATTGATTCTCCCTACTATCCGCAGGCTGAAATCATTGTTCGGGGAAAACTCATTGCCAAAGGAACGAAAAAGAAGAGAGTGGTATTCACCTCGGCAGAGATGGATGCCCGGCCCGCCGATTGGGGTGCCATTAATTTTCTGGGCAGTGAGGGCAATGTAATTGAGCATGCCAAAATTTTGTGCGCTTACAACGGCATTCATGCCCATGGTTCTTCTGCTCAGGTGTCGCACAGTGAATTCATTAAAAACGGCGTTGGCATCAGCTTTAAAAAAGAGGAAGAAACCCCGGGAGTGCCCTGGTTCGGCAAGAGTTCCAACCTCACGATCACCAACAATCTCTTTGCCGGTAACAAAGGGGGTATAGGCTTCCGCAATTCTAACGCGGTTATCAAACACAATGAAGTGCGGGATAATAAATTCTTTGGTATATGGCCCAAAGAAAACACCGATGCGCTTATCAGCCATAACGAAGTGACCAACAACAAGAAAGGCATCTATCTTTATCAGGCCAGGGGAGTGAAACTGAATGACAATAACATATACGACAATCGGGATTACAATATAGCTGTAGCAGAGGCCCAGGATTTTCCCATTGATGCGAGTAACAACTGGTTCGGCTCCCTGAATGAACAAAAAATTGCTGAAATGATTTTTGATAAAAAAGACGACCCAGAATTGGGTGAGATCACATATATTCCCTACCGTGACAGTCCTGTGGCCTGGCGGAAACATTGATGAATACCGAACAAAAAGTCACCTGGCTAACAGGCTTTTCCCATTTTATAACCCACGGTTACATGACCCTTTTACCGGCAGTGCTCGTGGTGATAATCAGTGAGCATTCCATGAGTTTTCTAGATTTGGGAATTATTGCCAATATCGGCTATTTTCTCTACGGTTTGGGGGCATTCCCGGCAGGACACCTTGCTGACAAGTACGGTTCAAAAAGAATACTCACCATTGGCGTTTTGGGCATGGCGGTTTCCTCGATTCTCGTGGGGCTCTCGGTTGGCACTGCCGGTTTTGCCGGGACCTATGCCTTACTCGGTATTTTTGCATCCATCCATCACCCGGCCGGGTTATCTCTCATTGCCAGACGTATTGAAAAAAAAGGAAAAGCTCTCGGTCTGCACGGCGTCATGGGTAATGTGGGGCTTTTCTTTTCACCCCTGTTTGCCGGCCTATGCGTATTGTTTTTTAATACCTGGAGGGCTGCCTATCTCATTTATGGCGTACTGGGGCTTGTTTTCTTTCTGATTATGTATTTTGCAGAGATCGAACATGAATCCAATCTTTCCTGGCACTTGGGATTCCTCGACAGGGAGAAAGGGGAGGGCAAACATGTCCAGCTGCCTCAGGAAGTTCCTTTATCACCTGAGCCGCCGCCGGCAACGATTCCCCAGCCATCCTGTCGCTTGGCCTATTCAGCTCATGGTTTGGCGGGTACATCAACGATAAAATAAAGAAACCTGAAGTGTTTCCGGTTATCATTTTCATTATTGTCAGTCCCATGCTGTATTTGATGAGTAGGTATACTGACTATGGTTTACTGATTGCCAGTGCTCTATTCAGCCTTGTCTATTATGCCTGGCAGCCTTCCCAGAACTACCTCATCGCCAAATACACCCGCAAGGCCTCCCATGGAAAAGGCTTCGGGGTGAATTTCTTTCTTATTTTCGGAATGGGCTCAATGGCCACAGCGATCGGAGGATATGTGGCCGATGAATTTGGTGTGGATGTATTTTATAATTATATGAGCATTATCGGATTTATTGCTATTGCAGCAGCCTTGGCCGTCTTTGCCGCGAAACCCTATCTGTTAAAAGTTCGCTTCTGGACGGTAAAGGAACGCATTGATATGCAATGAAAAAATAAGTGGTTCCTTGTCTCTTTTACTCCTAGGTAGGATTTATCGTTGCACCTATCCTTCCCCAACGAACTCCCTGTGGACCGGTTGAAAAGTAAACCTGCCGTGCTTTGCCAAGCACGTCCGACAATGGCACCGGGCCGTAATATCTGCTGTCTTGACTTTTTTCTTTCTCTACTCCCAACACATAGATATGGCCATGCGGCACACCGTATTCACTCCCATCCGCCAGGGTAATTGTATCACCAGGCATTCCGGCAATCCTTCTAATATATACCATGCTGCGGTCGTCCGGAAAGACATGGATCACAATGTCGCCAACCTTCGGGGCCATTCGGTTATAGGCGGTTTTATCCACCAACACATGGTCCCCCTGTAAAACTTCAGGCTCCATGCTGCTGGTCACAATTTTATACGCCTCAACCATATGCTGGCGGGTATAATTGTCAGCCGTCATTAATAACACCGCACCAGACATCCAGAGCGCTAAATAAAAGTACCATTGGTTATAGGGCTTAGCCGCTCGGCCGGTACCGGCCTTTTTAGCATATTTCAATGCCTCAATTATTGCAAAGATATAGATGCCGAGCGAGGTCGCCACACCAATTGCCACTCCGGCAAACATATATCTGTCCGGCAAATACATCGATACTCTGTAAAGCGTGCAGGGCAGTACAATAAAGATTATGTAAAAACTGAGCCCTTTGAGGAGTTCACCATTGTATATCTGCCCCATGCCGGTCATGCTGAGGCCTGCTGCGGCAGCAATCAGCGATCGTTTTTTCGTGTCCATGTTCTGCTCCATATATTTGCCTCCGATACCTACTCCGCCTTTTTTCATTACAGTTTTTTGCCTAGCGGCATAAAACCGGTGAAAAAACAGCGAAGTACAGCCTGATTATGTTTATTACGCCAAAAAAAATGGTGCTGATGGACATGGCATACTGCCATAGGCGCCCATGAAAAGGACCACGCCCGGAATAAGGCAACCAATGCTCTATTTTTGTTTGGGTCCGGATGTGCTGCATTACCTTTGCTACAAAATCATGGGAAGGTTCAAATTCTTTCATGTCCTCCGCTCCTGAATCGTTTTTGAATAAGCAGCCTTATTTGCTCTTTTGCCCTGAAAAGTCTGGATTTGACCGTGCCCGGGGCAATCGCTTCGTGCCGCGCTATTTCCTTAATGCTGTTCCCCTGCAAACTCTGGAGTATTATCACTCTGTATTTCTGCGGCAGTTGTTCCAAAGACTTCTCAATCGCCTGCCATTTTTCCCGTTTGAAAACCTGATTTGTGTCCTGTTCTCGGTATTCGGTAAATTTATCCAAATCTTCAACCGGTATACTTCTTTCATGCCGTCTTTTTCTGAACTCGTTAATTGCCTGGTTTCTGGCAGCTATAAAAAGCCAGGCGGAAAACGGCGTGCCCCTGTCTTCCTCAAAATGAGCCAGGGATTTAAATACCGCCAGGAAAACCTCCTGACCGATGTCTTCAACCACATCAGGGTCACCGACAATTTTGTGGATAAAATTGAGGAGTCGGTAATGATATTTTTCAACCAGGATGGAGAATGCCTCAGCGTCGCCATTCTTGACCTGTCTTATAACATCCCTGTCCCTGTCTTCCAAAAAATCCCCCAGCTTATAGGATTGTTATTGAGTCGACGCAATTGTTTGTAATGTAATACGCGGTTTATGTCGAAAAGTTCCCGGGAAAATATTTTTTTTTGTAAATCGCAATAATGCTGACACCACGAAAAGTCTGGAAAACGTTAACATGCAGAAAATTTCGGTAAAAAATCCGGTAAGAAAGTCGAAAATGGATACCCCGCAGCTTGCTGGGGGGTATCCAAATCTGTCATTCCCGACCTGATCGGGAATCCAGATCAAATCCAACATTTTTTTCTGGATACCCGCCTTCGCGAGTATGACAAACGCGGCAAGCCGCTGTTTATTCAACCCTAAAATAGAATAAACTAAAATCGGAAGAAAATAATGAGGAGGGAATAACTCCGAGACCTTGTCACATTTTCAAAGCATATAATAAGCGCTCATTTGTGACGTTCATTGTAATTTTCTCTATCATATGCCTTTATGGAGTATCCAAATCTAGAGCCCCTTGACAAAGTTCTCCATATCGTTGCGGATCTGTTCATATTTCGCTTCATCCACTCCTGCTCCAAGGGCAACGGTTTTGGCCTTCTCTGCGGTCAGGAAGTCTCCTGGTCCGTGGGCATCAGCATTCACTGCCAATTTGGCGCCTGCCTGTGCGGCAATAGCGGCGACATGACCATTTGTCAGGCAGTGGCCCTTGCGACCGGAGAGTTCCAGAAATGTTCCTTTCCGGGCGGCATACTCGGCTTCTTCCAAGGTGATAAATCCAGGATGCGCTAGAATATCCACCCCGGATTTGATTGCTGCCATATTGGAACCCGGAATCACCGGTTCGGTAACTGTCTCTCCATGGCCCACCACAACCAGCGCTCCCAATTTTCTAGCGCGGGGAACAAGTTCAGCAAACATTTCAGGCGGTACGTGGGTTAACTCAATGCCGGGAATCAGCCTGGTTTTGCTGTAGGGATTCAGGTCTTTTGCCGCCTGCATTAATCTGGGAATGATAAAGTCCATGTTGGACGAATCTGCGTGGTCTGTGATAGCAATGGCTTGATACCCTAGGACTTCGACGCGCCGGACATGCTCGGCCGGCACCAGTTCACCATCGCTGAAAAGGCAGCAGTCTGTCCAGGGATAAGTATGGCAGGACTGTCAAAATTAACGATATGGTTGGTAGTGGTGCGACCGCTCCACTGGCCGGCCGCGCTCTTACTTTCGCCCTCCACCATGACTTCCATGATGGAGCCTATATATTCGCGGTGTCTTTCCTGGGTAATTTCTTCCTGCCTGGCCTGCAGCTGGTTCAAGCGGACGCTTTTCTCTTCTTCCGGGACTTTTTCAATCAAGGAGGATGATTTGGCATGAGGGCGATCCGAGTATTTGAAGGAAAAGGCGCCGTGAAATCGAACCGTGTCAAGCAGTTCCATGGTAGCGCCGAAGTCTTTATCTGTTTCGCCGGGAAAGCCGACGATAATATCGGTGGTCAGCGCTATATCCGGTCTGTATTCTTTTAATTTTCTGACCTTATCCAGGTACGATTCAACCGTATATTTACGATTCATTTTCTTGAGAATCTTGTTTGATCCTGACTGCACCGGCAAGTGAAAGTGAGGGCAGAGTTTGTCAAGCTCAGCAAAACAGCGCATCAGCTCTTCGGAAAGATCTTTAGGATGGGAGGTGGTGAACCGTATTCTTTTGATACCGTCAATTCCCGCCACCGCCTGCAGGAGATCCGGGAAAGTATGGTGTTGCTTGCCTGATCTATCCCTGCCATAGGAATTGACATTCTGGCCAAGCAAGGTGACTTCCCTAATGCCGCTATTAGCTAAGTGTTCGATTTCATGGACTATATCTTCAAATTTACGGCTGATTTCACGGCCGCGCGTATACGGCACTACACAGTAGGTGCAATAATTATTACACCCTTGCATGATCGTAACGAACCGTTTGAAGGGTGATCCTTTGTCAACAGCCGGCAGAAAGGGGGGTATTTCAAAAGCAGGGGAGAGCCTATCCCATACCTTGATATTGCCGTTTTTACCTGTTTTTTCCGGAAGATTTTTGATTAATCCCGGCAGGTTGTATATATTTTGGGGACCGATCACTAAATCCACAAAAGGCATGCGCTTGAGCAGCTTTTTACCATCCTGTTGGGCAACGCAACCGGCAACCGCAACAACCAGCGAGGGATTCTTCTGTTTCATCCTTTTGAGGCGCCCCAGCAGGCTGTAAGCTTTTTGTTCGGCTTTCGCCCGGATGGAGCAGGTGTTCACAATAATAACGTCAGCCTGATAGATATCTTCGGTTGGAGCAAAATCGTCATCAGAGAGCAGTTGTCCCATGATTTCGGAATCACGCTCATTCATCTGGCAACCAAATGTTTCGATATAGGCAAATTTTTCTGTCATCATTTCAGTACTTCTTTTCCAGCACCCCGGTAGCCCTGTCCAGCGCAACCAAGGCAATATTGTAAACATACAGCGTGTTGTAATAATTGGATTGGGCCCTGCTCAGCACCGTTTGGGCATCAAGCACCTCGGTTGAGGTGTTGAGTTGCGCCTGATACCGGGCCTTGCTTATCCGGTAATTCTCTTGCGCCAGTTCAATGGCTTTCTCTGAAACGTAAATGTTTTTTCCCGCTTGTTTGAGCTGTAGAAAAGCTTGGCGCAATTCAAGGGTAATAGTGTCTATCACCTGCGCCAGCGCTTCTTTCGTTTTTGCCAGTTGAGAACGCGCAACAAATACCTCGTTTCTGCTCTTGCCCCAGGACCAAAATTTCCATTGGGCAGTGGCTTGAATGGTCTTTGTCTCGTTTGGAAGCAATTCAAAAGCGAAGGGAGAAGGGAGATCTTCGGCTAAAGGATCATCCCCTTGTTTGGTATAGGCGGCGTTCAGAGAGACCGAAGGCAAAAAGGGCGCCTTGGCAAGCTGAATACTATGCTCTGCCTGTCTGACCAATAGTTCTCCCTGCCGAATTTCCGGTCGTTCAGCTTTGGCAAGGGCAAGGATTTCCGACCATAACACTTCTCGCTGTTCATATTTAAGTATATCTTTGATGACCAATGATTCATCCAGGGGCTTTTGCATGAGGATGTTTAAATTCGATTTGCTGATTTCCGTATTATTTTGTGCCACCAGGAGGTCTTGTTGTCCCTGGGCAAGTTCAACCTCGCTCTGTAATAAATCATTTTTCGGGATCAGACCTGAATCATAAAAGGCTTGAGCGTCCTTGACTTGAGCGGCGAGGCTTTGCAAGGCTTGTTGGGCAACCTCTTCAAGTTTTAAAGTTCTCAGCAGGTCAAAGTAGGCCTGATGCGTTTGAAAAATAAGATCATTTTTCAACTGGCGAAATCCATAATCAGAAAAAAAGGTGTCAAGCCTGCTGATTTCCTTGGCAGTAACTAATGCCTTGCCTCTGTACAAAGGTTGATCCAGGATAATGGAATACCTGTATAAATTTTCAGCAAACGGATCATCCGGTTGGTTTGCGTAACCATATTGGAAGGAAAGGGTGGGGTACAGATCCTTCTTGGCACTTCGGAACGCAGCGTCTTTTTCTTGAAGATCCACAAGGGCGGAAGCCATGGCAGGGCTTTTCTCCAGCACTTGCCTGACACATTCATCCAGGGAAAGAGTAGGGGGCTGTGGTCCCTCTACCGCATGGACACTCCCTGACATAGAAAGAAAAAAATAACAAAAAAACAAAAAGATAAATTGCATACCAGAAGTTGATTCTAGGTTAATTTTTGGGCGATCAATGATGGTGCAAGTTGCTCCAACAGCCCCAAAAGCATTGGTTGGGCCTCATAAGGATACCTGATTGTCACAATCCCTTTTTGCCGGTCATGGGTTGAAAGAACGGCAAGGCCATCATATCCTTCGAGAATAAATTTCAAAAAATGAATGCGCTCAGGAGCTATCCTGCAATACAGCGTTGCGCAACATCGATGGTTTACCATAGAGTAGTCCTGACCAACACGTAAAACTCCACCGCCTAAAGGCGGCTTTACACGGATATGGTACTGTCAGTTTCTCCGATAAGATCATGGTACTGTTTCAGCAGCGGTTCAACTTCTTCGGCGAGAAACTCTTCCGTTTGCCGGGAGGCGCGTCCGGTAAAACCTTGACTGCCTGCCAAAACCAATTCTTCAAGCTCTTGATATGAAAAGGGGATACTGTTATTATTCCCCAATCGTTCCAAAAGATCGTTGTCCTTGCCAAACTCCTTCACGGTTTTTCCTGCTTCAACAGAATGAATCTTAATCACCTCGTGCATTTCCTGCCGACTTTTTCCTTTTTCCACACACGCCATGAGTATTTTCTCAGTGGCCATGAATGGAAGTTCCATTTTAAGGTGGCGTTCGATTTGTTTCGGAAAAACAATCATATCAGAAGTTATATTAAGATAAAGCTTGAGAATGGCATCGCTGAGAAGGAAGGCCTGGGGTATATCCATGCGTCGGATGGAGGAGTCATCGAGAGTGCGCTCAAACCATTGGTTGGCGTGGGTTGCATAAAAATTGGGCACCAGTCCCATAAGTTTTCGTGCCAGGGCGGTCATGCGCTCAGATCGCATAGGATTACGTTTGTACGCCATTGCCGAGCTGCCGACCTGACTCTTGGCAAAGGGTTCCTCTTGCACCTTCAGATTGGATAGCAACCGCAGATCCACCGCAAATTTATGGGCGCTGGCGCCGATGGAGGCAAGGGTTTCCACGGTTTTCACATCGATTTTGCGAGTATATGTTTGACCCGTTACCGCGAATACATCCGTAAAGCCAAGTTTTTGGGCCACAAGCCGGTCCAGCTGCCGTACTTTTTCATGGTTGCCATGAAAGAGTTCAATGAATGTGGCCTGGGTGCCAACGGTTCCTTTGGCGCCCCGGGCTTTGATTTGTTTTTCAAGCTGTTCGAGGTAGTCAAGATCAATGAGAAGATCTTGTATATACAGGGTGTTGCGTTTACCGACCGTCGTAGGTTGCGCGGGCTGGTAATGGGTAAAGCCAAGTGTTGCCAAGTCTTTGTATTTACGTGAAAAAATAGCAAGATTGTGAATAAGGTTTATCAGCGCTTTCTTAATGAGAGAAAGGGCGCGTTTTTGGAGAAGAAGATCTGTGTTGCATACGACAAACTGAGAGGTTGCGCCCAGATGAATGATGGGCTCAGCTTTGGGACATTTAACGCCAAAAGCATAAACATGGGCCATGACGTCATGTCGAATTTCTTTTTCTTTCCGGGCCGCCAGGTCAAAGTCGATATCCTGCCAATGCGCTTTCATTTCATCGATCATTTGGGCGGTGACTATATCTGAAAGGCCAAGTTCATGTTGGGCCTCTGCGAGTGCTATCCAGCATCGACGCCACGTTTCAATTTTTGTTTTTTCAGAAAAGATTTTCTGCATTTCAGGACTGGTATATCTGCTGACCAGGGGTTCCTGGTAAACATCACGATTCATGCCATGATTCTCCCGGGGATAATTCAATCGTATTCATATTTTTATTTCCATTATTGCCTCTAGGAAGCTGATACAGAAATGTGGACATCTATACCAAAAAAGCCATGAAAATGCTCGGTAAAGATAATGCCCGAAAAACCTGAGAAACTACTTGAGGTTTTTATATATATTTACAATGTCGCATAATATATATTATGTTTAATTTAATAAATATCAATAAAATCAGGCTATTCTGGTGCCCTGAAATCAAGTGCTCTTGCCTCCCAGCAGTTTTTGCCGCCAAAAGTATTGAAATGAATCCTAAAGGCGATCATTGCATTCTTGGGAGAAATTTTTTGCAGCACAGGCCACAGACCGAAACCAAATCCCTGCGTAACCCCGCTGCTATCCTTCCAGGAAAAGCGCAGACTATCCATGCCAACCCTGGTTGCAGTTGATATTTGGACCGGATTTTGGGTCGCAAACACTGGCTCCTCATTCCCTTCACCAAATGGCTGCAATTTCCGATAATATGATAAAAAGTCATCATTAAAAATCTCTTCGGACTCTAAATACTTATCTATCCAGAGTACCGGAGTAATTTTTTCATCCACCATGGTCTCAACTACATCCTTTTCAAATTTTTCCTTGAAACTTTCAAAATTGGATTGGGACAATGTAATTCCGACCGCCCCCCGATGCCCCCCATAGGAATTGAGGAACTCTGCCGACCTAACAATCAATTTGAATAAATCCAGGCCTGGGATTGATCGCCCGGAACCTTTGAGTTCGGTATCAGTGGATTGGCATACAATAGCCGGTCGATGAAAATGATTCGTCAACCTGGCAGCCACTATCCCAAGCACCCCAATATTCCATCCTCTATGCTGCAGAACGATTGATTTTTTTCCTGCTGCAATGCTCTTTTCCGCTTCTCTGGCTGCCTCAATATATATTTCCTCGCTCAACTGTTTCCTTTGGATGTTTATCTGTTCAATTTCGTGCGCTAACGTACTGATTTCATGATCATTTATTGAAATCAACAACTTGAAGGCAAGGGCCGGATCAGCCAACCGCCCCGGAGCATTGAGACGAGGAACAATCTGAAAACCTAGATCTTCCGCTGACACCGTCCGGCCACTTAAATTTGCCGACTCAAGGAGCTTCTTTATTCCTTTCCTGCTGGAGCAGTTTATGATTTCCAGCCCTGCCTTGGCCAGAATCCGGTTTACGCCGACAAGCGGAACCACATCGCCAATGGTACCAAGGGCTACTAAATCCAATAACTCTTTCAAATTTGGGATATCTTCGCTGAGCACATCGCCAAAAAAGCCTTGTTTGAGGAGATAACTGCGCAATCCCATTACTAAATAAAAGGCAACCCCTACCCCGGCCAAATACTTAAACGGGAAGTTACAACCTCGCTGCAAGGGATTTACAATGGCATCGGCTGGTGGGAGATTTTCCGGGGGCTGGTGGTGATCAGTAACGATAATGTGAAAACCCAACCGCTTGGCTTCGCGAATAGCGTCATGATCAGAAATGCCGCAATCAACAGTGATCAGGGTCGGATTTTCTATGTTTTTGCTTTGGCAATAGGCAGAGATTGCATGAATAGTATTTTTATTGAGTCCGTATCCATCGGTCAAGCGCTGAGGTTGATAACAAAAGGAAGTGGAGCCGATTTTTTCAAAAAAAAGGGATAAAACAGCACATCCAGTTGTGCCATCCACATCATAATCGCCGAAGATAAAAAGCGGCTGTCCCTTATGTATCGTTTTTACAATAATATCAATCGCCCTCTCCATCCCTTTTAGTAAAAATGGCGAGGGCAGTTGTTCCAGATGCGGGTTAAGAAAGTCGTAAATTTCCTTGGTATCGGTTAGTCCCCTCTGGAGGAGAATATCGGCAGCTAATCGGGGGATATTGAGCTCTGAGGCAACTCGAGCACTCTGTCCACTGCTTGGCGTTCTTTGGCGCCACACCTTGCCATGCATAATATTTTACTTTATATTTATATATTATATCTTTGTTTTAGTGTCTTTTTTAAAGCAAAAGACTGCTTCTAGAAGGGGTGGCATACAATGTGATCCTAAAGCTGAAGGTTTAATGGGTTGATTAAATTATACTGGAGTCAAACCGTTTATCGAGTTTTCCCTGCAGGATCCATGTGCCGATAACTATATAGTGAAAACAGGAAACAATAGTGAAAAATGCATTCAAAAATATGAAATAATCCTGCAAGAACAAATAATCCACCCAATATTCATAGCCCAACAAAAAACTTACGGTAAGAAGTTGAAAAAACGTGGTGATTTTGCTGTCAAATGTGGGCTTTATTCGGGGATGTTTATTGTTGTAAAAGAGGATACCCATGCCGACGAGGATGATAATATCCCTGCTCACCACCAGAACAGCCAACCACCCAGGCATAATCCCGATAATGGCAAGGGCTATGTGGGTCGTATTGAGAAGAAGCTTGTCGGCAATTGGATCAATAAATGCCCCCAATTGTGTTTTTTGTTTAAACGTCCTTGCTATAAAGCCGTCAAGCGCATCACTGATTCCTGCCACCACAAAAGCAAGAAAAGCAAGGTTTATTTTGTCTTCCAATAAGAGAATGACAATAAGTGGGATGAGAAGTATACGGAACAGGGTTATACAATTGGGTATATTCATTCAAGTGATGTCAGGTGGTTTTATGTAATGTCTTATCGATCAGGGCGATTATTTCTCTCTGCTGTGAAGGATGCAGCCATGTTATGCCTTGGTCTGCCCTGAACCAAGTCAGCTGTCTTTTGGCATAATGTCGAGTGTCCCGCGCAAGCAGAGCAACGCAATCCTCCCAATTCCAGTTCCCTTCAATAAAATTGACCATGTGCCGATAGCCAATGGATTGCATGGATTTCAGTTCCCCATGATATCCCATCTCAAGAAGCATTCGAACCTCATCCACCAGGCCCTGGCCGATCATTTCTTCTACCCTCTGGTTGATGCGTTGATAAAGCACTTCTCTATCGCAGGTGAGCCCAATTTTCAAGACATTTTGCAACAGGGGCGCATGCTTTTGCTTTTCAAGGTGCTGCGACCAGGGAATACCGGTGGCGTGGAAAATTTCCAGGGCACGCTGTATACGATAGGCATCGTTCGGGTGGATACGCATCGCAGTTGGAGGATCAATCTCCTTTAGTTCTTTGAAAAGGGCAGCGTTCCCCTTTTCTTTACGTTTTTGTGTTAGATCGTCGCGGATTTGCCCGGGTATCTGCTCTGCTTCAAAAAGCCCATCTTGCAAGGCTTTCAAATAAAGGCCTGTTCCACCGACTAATAGCGGTATTTTACCATGTCCTTCAATTACTTTGCAGGCGGCAGAGCAATCATCAACATAACGACCGGCATGGTAATTTTCATCCGGATTGACAATATCTATCAGATGATGAGGGACTCTAGCCCTTTCTGCAACCGTTGCCTTTGCCGTGCCGATATCCATATAGCGGTAGACTTGCATGGAATCAAGGCTGATGATTTCTGCAGAAAAATGTTCAGCGATTGCCAGGGAAAGATTTGTTTTACCAATCGCTGTCGGTCCGATCAGGGCTATAGCGGATACCTTTTCATTCATAAAATATTCGCGAGTTATGGAGAAAAAAGAGCGAAAAGTAATTGTCCAATCAGAGGACTTCCGGTAAGTTTGTACGTTTCGTTTAGTTAATAGGACAATTGACTTCCCGCAAGGCCATCATAGAATTTCAACTATTTGCTTAACGCAATGAACATACACCTTTACAAGGAATTTGGCAAAACTTTGCATAAATGATAATTTGAGTAATTTTTGAGTAATCGGAGGGAAAAATGCCTGAGAGAATTTATAATTTCAGCCCCGGCCCTGCCACCCTGCCAGTGGAGGTTCTCCAGGAGGCTGCCAAGGATATCGTTAATTTTAATAATAACGGTATCGGCTTAATTGAGATGAGTCATCGGAGCAAGGATTTCATAGCGGTGACTGATGCGGCTGAATCATTGATCCGAGAGCTCCTAGCAGTTCCTGATAACTACAAGGTCCTTTTTCTGCAGGGTGGCGCCTCCACTCAATTTGCCATGGTTCCCATGAATTTATTAAATAAAGATAAGACCGCCACTTATTTAAATACAGGAACATGGGCCAAAAAGGCAATAAAAGAGGCCAAAATGTTCGGTCATGTTGATGTAGCGTACAGCAGTGAAGAAAGCACATTTAACCATGTGCCGGCCGAAGAGCAGTATCACGTTGATCCACAATCGGAATATCTGTACTTTGTATCCAACAATACGATATTCGGCACCCAGTTTCATGGTTTCCCCTCCTCCACTGTCCCCCTGGTGTGTGACATGTCCTCGGATATCATGTCAAGGCCTGTTGATGTAAGCAGCTTCGGCATCATTTTCGCCGGCGCCCAAAAAAACATGGGGCCTGCAGGGTGCGCTGTGGTGATAATCAGGGAAGATCTGCTTGACCGCACTCCCGACACGGTACCCACCATGTTTCGGTACAAGACCCATGCAGACAAAGGCTCAATGTTCAACACACCCCCCTGTTTTGCCATTTATGTTGTCGGCCGGGTGATGCAATGGTTGAAAAACCTTGGCGGAGTAAAGGCTATTGCAGAGATAAACCAGGAAAAGGCAGCGCTTATTTACGACCATATTGATCAAACCGACTTTTATAGCGGCCATGCCCAAAAATCCTCCCGGTCGCTGATGAACGTCACTTTTAACCTGTCCACCCCTGATCTGGAGGCCAAATTTGTTGCCGAGGCCGCAGCCCAGGGACTTGACGGCTTAAAAGGCCACCGCTCCGTGGGCGGCATTAGAGCGTCAATCTACAATGCCTTTCCCAAGAAAGGGGTACTAAAACTCGTTGAATTCATGCAGGAATTCGAGCGCCGCAATGGTTGATATTTGTTGAAATAAAGTTAAAAACCACTCTTAGACACCTAGACAGAATGGCATAAAATGTGACCCCTAATAGGGTAACCAATATCGGCAGTCAAGTTTTTTTCTTTTGCCATTTCAAGCAGCCGAGCAGCACAGAATTGATCGGATAAAGCGCGAGGACTGTCTGAGCACCCTCATGGGCATAAACTTCGCGAGTTCCGCAGCGCCCGGTCAATTCGAGCAGTACCCCGCAAGGGGGCATAAACTTCGGGTAGTCTGCCGCAGGCGGACCAAGCCCTCCTGCGGAGGATAAATTCCCGGCTGCCCTTTCTTTTTGGTTCTTTTTCTTTCGGGCAAGCAAAGAAAAAGAACAGAATGATATAGATTGCATGCTCAAAAGAGTTAATTATTTTGAAAATATCTCTGTGTAACGCTTAAAAAAGTTTAGACCATCAGCATAGCTAAAGGTTTAATAGGTTATAATAAATGAACTATGAAGGTAACATCATCAGGCCGCCAAGCGAGGCATACAGTATCATTCTCCAGGTAACGGTCGGATGTTCGCACAACAAGTGCACCTTTTGCGGGACCTATAAAGGGGTGCGGTTCACCCTTAAAGATGATGCAATACTTGAGCAGGA
>CALZHT010000055.1 GCA_945787445.1 uncultured Desulfobulbaceae bacterium | reverse complement strand
GTTTTGGAGGATTGCATATACCAACGTTTTCGGATCCATATAGATCGACACTCCTGGCCGATCGCTGCAATGCCTGATTTATATAGAATGCGATTGTGTCTTGTCGACTCCCGCGAGAATATTTTGAAAATAAGCAGAAATTTTGCCGACCTTATCGGGATTTCAGCGCCTCCACCCAAAAACGAAATAGTACTGGAACTCAAGAAACAATGGGAAAAAAGCACAATCACATTTCCCGATCTAGAGGGACTTCCGCAGCGCATACCTCTCAAAACAGCGCACAATACCTTGAGCGGATTTGCCTTTCCTGCCCTGGTCGTTGAAAAAAAAGGCGCGGTGGCGCTCAGACTGCTGACCGATGAGGAAGAAAGCAGAAAAAAAACCAGCAAGGGGCTTGTTGCCCTCTACCTCAGCAACTTTCAGAAGATAAAATCCCTGAAAAAAGACTTTTCTGTTGCCCAGTCACAATGGCCACTTTACGAAGGATTGGCAAACTACGAACAGTTCAATGCCGATCTTTTCAATTTCATCATGGAAGAAATTTTTGCTGCCCGGCACGGCACCGTACCTGACAAATCCTTTTTTGAAAAAAAACTTGGAGAAGTGAAAGCACAAGGTCTCTACAATGCTGGGAAACCTATCTTTGATGCGGTTATCGCCGTCCTTGAAACGAGACGGGAAACCCTAAACTGCATTGCCAAGTATGAAGGAATGACTAAAACCGGCCTCACGCCTGAAAACTTCAAAGAATTCCGTTCCCAAGCATACAAGATCATGCCGCCTGATTTTCTCAATCAGTATGATTTACAAAAAATTGTTAAAAGCAGGCGCTACCTGAAAGCTCTTTGCATTCGGATTGAACGGGCCCATTCTTCTCCAGGCCGAGATGCGGTAAAGGCAACACTGATTGTTCCCCATGAAGATCGTCTTGCGCAGTGTGAGGAAAAACTTTCCCATTTATCCGGCCAAAACCTGTTTGAGAAGAAAATACCGGTCGAAGAATACCGCAAGATGCTCGAAGAATACAAGCTTTCCATCTTTGCGCAGGAACTCAAAACCGCCTTTCCCATATCTGCAAAACGGCTTGATGCCAAATGGCAAGAAATTAAACGAATTATTTTTTGAGCTTACCGAAATTCAGTTCAGCATCAGAAGCTCTGATATAAGTGGGAGTAGCAGTGACAGGGTCCAGGAAATTCCTTTCCCGGAACTTACTAATTGCCAACATGCCAATACTTGCAGCCCTGGGAAAAAAAATCTCGGTTGGAGAAAACATGGCATTATCACCCAGAACAGATTTGAACAACGACCCATACGCCTGAATCCCGTCTCCGACAAACACGGTCGGTTCATGTATTTCTTCTGCAAGTCGTTCCGGTGACAATACCATATAATCACTTGTTCTTCTGGCATATCCTTGTGCGTCACAACGATATAAGGCACAAAAGACCTCTTTTTTTCTGGCATCGAGAATGGGGCAAATGAGTTGCGGGACAAACATCAATTGGCAGGCCAGGCTGTCAAGGGTTGATACTCCGATGAGGGGTTTTTCCGTCGCCATAATAAGGCCTTTGGCAGTGGACAGCCCTATCCGGAGGCCGGTAAAACTTCCAGGCCCCATGCTCACCACAACTGCGTCAATATCGGCCAGGGACAATCGGGCCCCTTCCATCAGCTGGTCAATCCCGACCAGCAGCCGCCTTGAGTGGGTGAGATGGGACTGCAGGGAATTCTCGGCAATACACATACCATCTGCAACCAAAGCCACACTGCCGACCATGCCTGCTGTCTCAATGGCAAGAATAACCGGATTATGCGTTAGACTGCCGCCGAGCTGCTCCATTATTCATCCACTCCGGACTCAGCCCCCTGAAAACAATCTGACCAAATCGTTATAAAAAATGAACAGCATGAGAGAACCCAACAGGAATAGGCCTATTTGCTGACAGATCTCTTGAGCACGTAAGCTTAACGGCTTTCTCCGAATCCCCTCAAGGGTATAGAAAAATAAATGGCCGCCATCCAGGATGGGAATGGGGAAAAGATTAAGAATGCCGAGATTAACACTGAGAAGACCCATGAAATAAAAGAGATTCAGCCAGCCAGCCTCAAGTTGTTTGCCGGCTATCTGTGCGATGTAAATGGGGCCTCCAATTTCTGAAGCCGGCACAACCTTCTGGATTATCTTCACCACAGCCATTATGGTCAGATAGATAAATGTCCAGGTTTGCTGGAATCCGGCGCCAAGGGCACTGATAAAGGATATTTTCTCATATCGCACTTCATCGGTCCGCGATATGCCTATCATCAGACGTTGACCAACCACCTCGCCAAAAATATTCTTTATATCCTGTTCTTCCGGCTGCCCCGTTAGTTCAAGTATTTCATCGCCGCGTTTCACCTTGAAGATTACTGGATCCCCGCCGCTTTTCCGGATGAATTCCGATATGTCGTCCCATGTATTGGTAGGCTGGTCATTTATTGCCACGATAATATCATCTTGTTGCAGTCCGGCCGCCTCGGCCGGGGATTCTTTTGACACTCCGCCAACCTTGGCGTTGTCCACAGGATGGGGCATTCCACTGATCCAGAATATGAGAAAAAATAACACCACCGAAAAGAGAAGATTGAAACTCGGGCCTCCGGCAACAATAATGAAGCGTTGCCATACCGGCCTTGTTGAAAAAGAATTTTGCCCTTCTTCTTCCGGCACCTCTTCATTGGGATTTTCACCGAGCATTTTCACATAGCCCCCAAGTGGAAAAGCACTCACCAGGTACTCTGTGTCTCCATACGTTCTCCCAATAAGCTTTGGGCCAAATCCCAGGGAAAATTTAAGGACCTTTACCTTAAAGAGCTTTGCAAACAGAAAATGACCGAATTCATGGACAAAAATCAGAAGTCCGAGAACAATGATAAAAGAAATAATTGAGTTCATAATATAATTAAAAGTTAATAGGAATCTAAACCAGCCGGCGTCACAGAGGGATCTACCTCCTCGCCAAGCCTTTGCTTTTTCTTAAGGTGGAGGGCTTCCACCACCGACTCAGCCAGCATTCTGGCAGCAAGATCAGCATCCATTACCGTGGCAACATCCGTTGTTGGTTTTGCCTGGGTACGGTTTACCGTTTCAGAAACTACCAGGGCGATTTCCGGAAAACGTATCCTGCCGCCCAAAAAACTCTCAACCGCAATTTCATTGGCAGCATTAAGCACGGCAGGAAGTATCCCGCCGCGTTTACATACTTGATAGGCTAACCTCAAGGCCGGGAACCTTTTAAAATCCGGCGAATAAAACGAAAGATCTCCGCTTTTGATAAGATTCAAGCGCGGCAAATCACAACGGAGTCGTTCAGGATGGGAAAGGGCATACGCTATGGGAATTCGCATGTCAGGAATACCCATCTGGGCAACCACGGAACCATCAATAAATTCCACCATGGAATGGACGATACTCTGCGGATGGATTACCACTTCGATATTTTCCGCCTCCAGATCAAAAAGCCACTTGGCCTCTATAACTTCAAGGCCCTTGTTCATCAAGGTAGCTGAATCAATGGAGATCTTCTTGCCCATATCCCAGTTGGGATGGTCCAGGGCCTGCTCAGGGGTAACCGTCCAAAAATCGGCTTCGGGCATGGATCTAAACGGTCCACCGGAGGCAGTGAGTATAATCTTTCTCACTTCGTTTTGGTTCCCAGCAGACAAGGCCTGGGCAATTGCGCTGTGTTCACTGTCCACTGGGAGGAGCTGGACATTATGACGCCGAACCTCTTGCATTACCAAGTCACCGGCCATCACCAGTGTTTCCTTGTTTGCAAGGGCAACATCCTTTCCTGCTTGAATGGCAGCCAGTGTAGGCGTCAATCCTGCAGCACCCACAATGGCGGAAACCACCATTTCAGCATCTGGAAGTGTGGCCACCTGTTCATTGCCTTGCCGGCCTATTACAATCCTTTCCGCCCACCCTGAAGGCAGCATCTGGATAAGTTCACGAGCTGCATTTTCCTCAGCAACCGAAACAAGCTGGGGATGAAAGGCATCAATCTGATCGCGCAAAACAGAAATGTTTCTGCCAGCGGCCAATCCGACAACCTGAAAGCGCCCGGGAAACTTCCGCACCACATCGATTACATTTCTACCGATGGATCCTGTTGAGCCGAGAATGGCGATTTTTTTAGCCATAAGATTTGTACTAAAAAATTAAGTTGATGAAATTTGATGCAATCACGACACCGAGAAAAAACCGAAATATATAATATAAAAGAAAACCGGCGCTGCCGGCAACAATGAATCCACCCGATCCAGGATTCCCCCATGACCGGGAAGCAGGGATCCAGAGTCTTTTATCCCTTCGGCCCGTTTAAAAATTGACTCGGTCAGATCGCCAAAAACCCCGATGCCGCTAAGAAAGAGCGCAACTGGGATCAACTGCCACAAGATGAGTTTCTCAAAAAACAAAAATTTCACGATCAACGCGGCAATACAACCCCCGATCAATCCACCTACTAATCCCTCAACAGTTTTGCCGGGACTTATAGCAGGACAAAGTTTGTTTTTGCCGAGGTAACAACCGGAGTAATATGCGCTTGAATCAGAGGCGATGGTCACAGCAGTGAGCATCACCAGCCAGAAAGGCCCTTTAGGCAGGCCCATAATCAATACTATATGCGCTGCAAAAAATCCCACAAAAATTACGCCAAAGGCAAAACTGCTCATGACTTCATAGGGATTCTCAAGAAAGCGGGAACGCAGAATTATTAGAGCCAGCAGCAGAATAAAGGCAAAAACTGTTGCAGCGCTCATAGTGTCAACACGGTTAAAGTAAGCCCCCAGAAGAGGAAACAGACCGAAAAATATCCCAAATGTTCTGTATGCTCGCCCTTGAGAAGCAGTTATGATCGTAAAGTATTCAAAAAGAGCTACTGCAGTGACAACGAAAACAACCGTCCAAAAAAGAGCGAATGATCCGGCAAAAAGAATGAGCAGCCATCCGCCCCCTGCAATCAAAGCAGTAATAATCCGTTTCATATACTCCCAGGAGAACAGTTAATCCATCGTTAAAGATGATCGCTTTCTTGTCAAACGACATGATGATCGACAAAAAATAAATGTGAACATTGTTGCAAAGTTTATGAACCCATGCCGTGCAAAACTACTTTGAATGCCGTCAAGTTGCAAGGGATTGCTAAAAACTTGTCATGACTCCTTAACGAGAACCTGTTCCGTGGTTTTTCCAAATCGCCTCTGCCGGTCCTGGTAATCAATGAGAGCATCGATCAAGTGATCTTTGTCAAAGTCGGGCCACCGGGTATTTGTTATATACAATTCTGAATAGGAGGCCTGCCAGAGCAAAAAATTACTCAACCGGTGCTCACCACCTGTGCGAATCAACAGATCAGGATCAGCAAGTCCGGCCGTATACAGATGCTCCGAAAAAACTTCCTCGGATATGTCTTCGACAGCAATCTCTCCTGCACAACATTTTTGCGCGAGACACCGGGCCGCCATGGTTATTTCGTTACGGCTTCCGTAACTCAAAGCAAGGTTAAGAATTAATCCCTTATTCAGAGATGTCCGGGCAATCACCTGGTTGAGAACTTTCTGAACTTCCTGGGGTAATTTTTCCTTTTGCCCGGTGCACCTTAGAGAAACGTCGTTTTTGACAAGGCTCTCCAGCTCCTTCTCCAGATAAGACTTTAGTAATGACATAAGGGTCTGCACTTCAACGGGTGGCCGGTTCCAGTTCTCGGTTGAAAAGGCATAAAGGGTAAGGACTTTGACACCCAGTTCCCCTGCTGCTCTGACTATGGCATTCACAGATTTCACCCCAGCCTTGTGGCCCATTACTCTTGGCAAACCACGGTCCTGGGCCCATCTGCCATTACCATCCATAATTATGGCTACGTGGGTGGGAATGTTGTTTTTATCCAGTTCCGGCAAGGAGGGCATTATTCAAAGGAGGGTATAGTTTCCATCTCGACCTGAGGCATGGAGGACTTTTTTATTGTCGCTATGGAATCGGTACGATATTAAACCTCCATCACCTCTTTTTCCTTTTCAGCCAAAATGGCATCGATTTTATCGGTGTATTCGTCGGTTACTTTCTGTGCTTCATCCTGCAGTTTGAAAAGATCATCCTCAGCGATTTCTTTATTGCTTTTCATCTTTTTCAAGGTATCAATAGCCTCACGTCGGGCATTACGGACAGCGACGCGGTATTCCTCACTGATCTTCTTGACCTGCTTGACCAGCTCTTTTCGGCGTTCTTCCGTCAATTGCGGGATGGAAATACGGATAATCTTTCCGTCAGAAGCCGGTGTTATTCCCAGGTCTGACTTGAGGATGGTCTTTTCAATTTCACTTATAAGCTGCGGATCCCAGGGTTGGATGGCAATCAGTCTACTTTCAGGAATGGTAAGGGTGGCAACCTGATTGAGCGGCATCATGGAGCCATAGGCATCCACCTTGATCCCGTCTAAAAGTGATAATGATGCACGACCAGTACGGATTTTAGAAAGCTCCTTCCTGTAAGCATTCAAGCTGTTTTCCATTTTCTCAGCCATCGCTTCTAGCACTTCATTCTTCATCATTACCCCCTTTAATGATTGTACCGATCCTTTCTCCGCAGATTGCCTTGCGGATGTTTCCAGGTATGTTCATGTCAAAAACCATAATGGCCTTATCATTATCCCTGGCTAAGGAGATCGCCGCAGCATCCATCACCTTCAAGCGTTGCTGGAGTACGTCTGTATAGGTCAGTGCTGTAAATTTCCGGGCGTCGGGATATTTAAGTGGATCCTTGTCATACACGCCGTCAACCCTGGTGGCTTTACAGATGAGGTCCGCATTGATCTCCAGACCTCGAAGCACAGCTGCCGTGTCTGTCGTGAAATACGGATTGGAGGTACCAGCGGCAAAAATAACCACCCTGCCCTTTCTGAGGTGCTCAAGAGCGAGCTGCCGTGTATACGTTTCACAGACGGTATACATGGGAATGGCGGAAAGCACTCGGGCATCCAGGCCGCTCCTTTCAAGACAGTCTTTCAGGGCCAGGGCATTGATTACCGTGGCCAGCATGCCCATATTGTCGGCCAAGGCTCTGTCCATACCATTGGAGGCCCCGGCCACTCCCCTGAAGATGTTTCCGGCGCCGACAACCAGGCCGATCTTCACATCAAGGGACCGCAGGGGTTTGAGTTCATCGACTACATAGGTCAACATTTTCGGGCTGATCCCAAATGCGGATTCGCCCATCAACGCCTCGCCGCTTAACTTCAACAACACACTTTTATATTTGCTGTCTGCCAAGAAAACCTCCAATTATGAGCTATTTCTCAATACCAATCACCGAACACGATCAGCGAGCATTTTCGCCTCATTCCCCTTTGCAGGGTGCTTCGGGCATTTTTCCTCCAGCTTGTTGCAGCAAAATGGGAATCCGGTTTAGCGGGGCCACAGAGAGCTTTAAATCGCAAATATTCTTTTTTACCACAAAGGGTCTTGTGAACACAAAAAAACCGTATTCTTTTAAACATTCTCTGTGGTCTCCATCTTCTTAATGATGATTTCCCAGTTTTTGCGGTATTGTTTTTATGCGCCGATTTGAAACCTGACAAAACGTTTAACCGATATATTTTCACCCAGTTTTGCGATTAGTTCATTGAGAAGATCCTGAATGCTCAAATCGGGATTTTTGACAAACTTCTGTTCCAACAGACAAACCTCAGAAAAATATTTATCCATCTTTCCTAGAACGATTTTCTCAATGATGTTCTCCGGCTTACCGGAATCAAGCGCCTGTTGTCGGTAGATTTCTTTTTCACGATTCAATAGATCTTCCGTGATATCCTCCCTTTTAAGAGACACTGGATTAGTAGCAGCGATTTGCATTGCCACGTCCTTGGCAAACTCAATAAAGACATCAGCCTTGGCAACAAAATCGGTCTCGCAAGAAACCTCAACCATGACGCCGATTTTTCCACCGGCATGAATGTAGCTGTGGATTACACCTTCATTAGTAGCGCGTTCGGCCCTTTTCTGGGCAACAGCCAGCCCCTTCTGCCGTAAAAAATCAACAGCCTTCTCCATATCGCCAGCCGTTTCGATCAGCGCTTTCTTACAATCCATCATTCCCGCGTTGGTTTTATCGCGGAGTTCTTTAACCATTTGGCTTGTGATTGTCACCGTATCAACTCCTTTTATTCAACTATATAAATATGTATTGATTTTTCATTCGTGCAAATTTGATGAAATCGTAAAAAATACGATTTGTCTGCTGCGCGGACGCGTTGACCACCTTTATTTTTTGCGATGAAACGGGCGATAAGTTCAGCCGGGATTTCTAAAAAAAATAATTGCCAGTTCATCGATGTATTATGTTGTAACTAGTTGAAATTACATGGCAAGTTAACCGCTTTCCCGGTCTTTTTGCGGAACCGTCAAATTTCAGGCGAATCTAGAAAAAAGAATGTCGCTTTCCCACACAGCAGGACATCCTTCCCTGCCCAAGGATTACTATGAAAAAACTAAAAACTCCAACAGGGCCTGTCGCAGGCAGGGTAGTAAATCAATATAAAGAGAGGGACCTAGGCCTCGGCCGGAGCCTCGGTATCAGTGCCAGCATCCTCATCAGCAGGAACGTCTTCCGGGGCGGTTTCTCTTGCCGCTTCTATCTTGGCAGCAAGCTCCCTTTCAGCTTCAGCCTTTTCACTTTCTTGGTATCGTTCCTGGCCGGAGAGGACAGCTTCAGCCATTTTAGAGGTAAGCAACCTGATCGACCGAATCGCATCATCGTTACCCGGGATAAGATGATCAATGCCGTCCGGATCGCTGTTGGTGTCGGCAATGGCTATCACTGGAATTTTAAGCCTGTTTGCCTCATCAATGGCAATCTTTTCCCTCTTTGTGTCCACTACGAAAATCGCAGATGGCAATGATCGCATATTCTTGATGCCGCCAAGGTTGCGCTCAAGCTTACCCAGATCCTTTTCCATGCGGAGAGCCTCTTTCTTCTTATAGCGAGCAATGGAACCATCTGCTTTCATTGCCTCGATGTTTTTCAGCCGGTCAACGCTTTTTTTAATGGTCTGAAAATTTGTCAGCATACCGCCAAGCCACCGGTGATTTACAAAGTACATGCTGCAGCGCTCGGCCTCTTCCTTAATAATATCCCGGGCCTGTCTTTTTGTGCCGACAAAAAGAATAGAGCCACCCTTGGCCACAAGATCAACAATATAATTATGGGCTTTGTTGAATAGGGGCAGCGTTTTATCCAGATCGATAATGTAAATCTTATTCCGGGCGCCGAAGATGTAAGGCTTCATTTTGGGATTCCAGCGGCGTGTGTGGTGGCCAAAATGCAACCCTGCTTCGAGCATTTCTTTCATGGTGATTTTTGACATGGTTAACTCCTCTTTTATTTTGGTTACACTTCCATCCCGCTTTCCCAACCCCATAGGGCACCAGAGGGAATTTTCAGGGGATGTGATTACTCATGAAACCACCAAAATGGCGATCTCATCGATACATTGCGAAATAACACACTGTTGTTGTATGATAACCGCGTGTCACAACGAAAAATACGCACAATTTCTTTTTTTGAAACGCACCTTTTTACCATTTGATGATTCATTTTGCAAGGCCGAACCCCTTTGGCAACATAAAAAAACTTGACTCAAACAGGCCAGTCAATAATAGTGCAACACTTTTTGACCACTCTTGACATTTATTCATATGCAAAAAACAATCATTGGCCTAAATCCCCGAAGAATTCTCATCCGTTCAACAAACTGGATCGGTGATGCCGTCATAACGACGCCGGCGGTCCGGACCATCAGGGAAAACTTCCCGGATTCGGAAATAACAATCCTTTGTCACCCCTGGGTCGCTGATGTATTTAATGCAAGTCCCCATGTGGACAAAGTAATGCACTACCAGAAAAAAGGAGAGCATGGAGGTCTCAAAGGCATGTGGCGGCTGTCCCGTGAACTGGCGCCATTCCGCTTTGATCTTGCCATCCTGCTGCAAAACGCATTTGAAGCGGCATTGATCGCCATGCTTGCCCGCATTCCTGTCCGGGCAGGATACAACACCGACGGCCGCTCCCTCTTTTTGACCCACCCGATCACCCTGAAAAGAGATGTTAAAAAACTGCATCAGGTCCATTATTATCAGGGTATGCTGCAAAAGCTCGGCCTGACCCCTGGTCCGGATGAACTGTTTCTCCGCATGCCGGATACGGTGCAGAAATGGGCTCACGACATCAAAACAAAATTGGGAGAGGGACCGGTAATTGGCCTGAATCCCGGCGCAGCATATGGCCCTGCAAAGCGCTGGCCTGCAGAAAAATACGGCGAATTGGCCAAAAAGCTTCACCATGATCTCAAGGCAACATTTCTTGTTTTCGGCACAAAGGCCGATGAAGAGGCATCTGTCACCATCCAAAGTTATGTGCCGGAACATGTTAAGAACCTTGCCGGCAATACCACTCTGGCTGAGGCAATGGCTCTGATCGGAGAATGCGACGCCTTTGTTACAAACGATTCAGGCCTCATGCACGTGGGCGCGGCGCTCAAAACACCGCTGATCGCCATATTCGGCTCCACCGATGATGTGGCTACCGGTCCGTTTTCTGATAATTCCGTGGTCATCCGAAAAGATCTGGCCTGTAGTCCCTGCCTGGAAACAGACTGCAAGACCGACTTTCGGTGTATGATGGATATTCAGAGTACTGAGGTGGCAGAGGCGGTTAAAAAATTGCTCGCTAATAATTTTAATTAGTTCCCATCCGGAAAGTCAGAGACTTGGAGGATGCTGGAAAAAGTTGTTTCCATTCGGATACTAAACTAATTATATCTCAACAACCTCTGTCTAAAGACGGTGGGTTTTGAATAAAAAGGACTGAAAGTCCTGATACGGGTCCAATAGACCCGTTTGTATCGTGCTCGTGCTCGTGCTCGTGCTCGTGCTCGTAATCGAAAAAGAAGCATTACGTGTTTGTGACTATGAATACAAGGAAAATCGATTACGATTACGCACACGAGCACGAGCACGAAAATAACAAATACGAGCTAAAGCTGCCTCCCTAAAAAGCAGGGGAATTAACCTTAACTGAGACTAATAAAAGGATATCCAGATGCAGCCGGCGGTCTTTCTTGACAGAGACGGAACAATCAACGAACAGATGGGGTATATCAACCATATCTCCAGGTTTCATTTGCTGCCGGGAGTGGGAGAAGCCATCCGTCTTCTCAACGATCAAAATATCCCTGTTGTCGTGATTACCAATCAGTCAGGACTGGCACGCGGATACTTTCCCGAATCTCTGCTGGAGGAACTGCATGATCTCATGCAGAGGTTGCTGGCTGAGGATGGGGCCCGCATTGACGGACTCTATATCTGTCCCCACCACCCGGAGGCCAAGGAAGAGAAATACCGTGTGGCCTGTGATTGCAGAAAGCCGGGAACCGGCCTGCTGACCAAGGCGGCACAGGAGCTCAATATCGACCTGAGCCGCTCGTATGTGGTAGGCGACAGGTGGTCAGACCTCAAAGCGGCAGCAGCATGCCGGGCCACCGGGATTCTGGTGCTTACCGGCTACGGCATGGGTGATTTGGAATATATAGGCCCTGGCCAGGAAATCCAGCCCTTTTTTGTTGCCCAGGATCTTCCCGATGCGGTGGAATGGATCGTCAATGATCTCAATACAAAGCAGGAAATGAATGCTCCATAACATGGAATCGACCCTTTCGTTCTCACCCAAAAAAATTCTCATAATCAAACCCAGCGCCCTGGGCGATATTGTCCACAGCCTGCCATTTCTTCACAATATCAAGAAATGCTTTCCAGAAGCATCCATCCACTGGGTTGTCGCCAAAGGGCTTCATACCTTTCTCGAAGGCCATCCCTTGATTGACAAATTATGGATTATCAATAAGGACCAGTGGAAACGGTTTTCCTATCTGCCAAACACGTTGGGTGAAATGGGAGCACTGATCTCGGGCCTGAAGAAAGAGCAGTTCGATGTTAGCGTGGACCTTTCCGGGTTGTTGCGCAGCGGCCTGATCACCCTGGCTTCAAGAGCAAAATATAAGCTTGGTTTTAAGGAATCCAATGAAGGCAGCCCTTTTTTTTACACTCATAAAATAGAGGGCGGCAAAGAGATCCATGCCATTGACCGCTATCTGAGAATCGCGGCTTTTATGGGTTGCGATACCAGCGAAATAAGATACCCTTTTGCGCCATATCCGGAACATCCACCAATCCTGGAAACATTACCTGAAGAATATGCGGTTCTTGCACCTTCTGCCGGCAAGGCAGCCAATCGATGGCCGGCTGAACGGTTTGGGCAGCTTGCCGCAAAGCTCCCTCTTCCTTCCGTGTTGATTAGCAGCATGGCGGACCAAAAACTTGTCCAGGAAGCTGTTAATGCATCAAACGGCAAGGCTATCTCCCTTGCCGGCAAAACCAATCTCAAGGAGATGATCGCTGTTATCAAAAAAGCAAAATTCTTTGTGACCAATGATACCGGCCCCATGCATTTTGCAGCCGCTCTCAACGTGCCGGTTTTTGCCATTTTCGGACCGGCCAACCCTGCACGGACAGGGCCCTATGGCACTATCCACACGGTGATCCGCGAGGATCTGGAATGTTCCCCCTGCTATGCCTGGAAACCCTGCGACCATTGGCGGTGTATGGAGGCGATCACTGTGGACCGTGTCTATAATGCGATTATGCAAAAAATTGATAGGATATAAACACCGTTATTCTACCACCCATACTTCTTATGCATTCCAACGAAATACGATTCCAGCCATTGCGGTTCATCCCTATGCTCATCATGATGGCTATTCTTTTCTATATTTCGCACCAGCCAGGCGACGCTATCAATCTCTCAGGCAGATTCGGACTGGATAAGCTTGCCCATATTGCTGCATATGCAGTGCTTGCCGGGACCTGTCTCTATCCTTTTCATCAGCAGCGAAACTCCATCCCCACAGGAAAGCTTGCTCTGGGAGTAATTATATTCTGCATAGTTTACGGAATCAGTGATGAAATTCACCAGTCATTCATTCCGGACCGATATGTCAGTCTGTGGGATGTGGTGGCGGATGGAGTAGGCGCTATAGTTGCAGTATTGTTCTGGCATAAAAAATATTCCTGAATCCGTGACCGCTAAACGATAAATCCCATACCAAAAAATTCTATTCTGGTGGCGGCGGAGGGGGCATGTCAGGCGGCCCGCTGTTATCAGTTGGCGGTTGCTGGATAACCATGCGCTGGTCCCAGTTCCTAGTCGCCTTAACCTTTTTCGGGTCAAATCCTTCGAACTGCTCAAGATACAGGCTTGCAATGCAGCCTAATTGCAAGGGCAAAACCAGAAAATTGAGGACAATAAGAAATGGAACAATAGATGACAGGATATTGACAATCCTAATTCCTGCACTTTGTTCTTGCTCTGCCGCATGGCAATCCCCAGTGATAATCTCTTGTCAGCCATGAGCACGAGTACGTAGAGCCACCAGGTCATAAAAAGAATGCCGGGCACGATAAAAATAAAAAAACCTGCAATGATGAGCCAGATCAGGAAGAAATAGGGAAAAAGTTCTCCAAAACGGCTCAACCCGGAAAACAGGTCATTGAATGCCGGTTTTCTGCCGTCCCGCAAATAATAGACCGCCATCAGGGTATATGATCCCATTATCGGCCCGGCCAGAAACGCCAGGCTGAAGATAACCAGCAAATGAGTCAGCACGCCGCACAGGATGAAAATGAGCGGTTCGTCCTTCACCATTCTGTAAACATTTTCCAAATGGCCCTGAAAATCCATGCCCTGCTCCCTTATGGTAAGGTTTCCTGTTCTTTGTGTGCTATGTGATGTATACCATTATCACAAGGATGTTCCGGTTATCAAGAGTTGATTGATTAATTGACAGACGAATCACCAATATTATATATTACAAATTTCTAATCAGCTCTGGACAAAGCCGAGCATTAGATATATTATTAATTAATAATTTTCTTAACCTTAATCAATAAAACCACTAGGAGCCTGTCGGAGAACTCAGTTTGTCATGAGATCGAGCGAAAATTTTGTGAGCAAGGCGACAAGCTCAAAATCCCCGGAAGCATAGCCGTAGCTATGTTGAGGAGATTTTGAGCTTGGCAACGCAGAACACGAAATTTGCAGCCAATCGTAATAAAACAGAGTAATCCGACAGACTCCTACAAAAAAACACTTTGTGAGGTTTCCAACTATGCCGATTTTTGAATACAAATGTCAGGATTGCAAAACACTTTTTGAAAAGCTGGTTCTTTCATCATCCGAAGAATGCAGTGTTACCTGCCGGAAATGTGGAAGCAAGAACGTTAAAAAAGCAATTTCCGCTTCAAGCTACAGGCTGAGTTCTTCATCCGCCGGTTCCATACCTGCAGGAGCCCTGTCCGGCTGTTCCTCTAAATCCGGATTCTCTTGAAAATAACCTCAGAACGGCCCGGGTGGCCGACAAACAGAATACAAAAAACCCGACTGAGCAAAGTTCTGCTCGGTCGGGTTTTTTTTACCTCGAAAGCTGTTTGGGAATCTGCTTATCAAATCTGATTGTTAAAAGCAGTTGACTTAGAAATCTGGCTATGTCTGTTGTTTTTTGTTCACTGATTCCTTATACCAGGAATATCCATAAAGACCTAAGCCTGCCGCGCTGACGGCTATGGCAACCGGCCATGGAGTGCGGTAGCTGCCGGTCTCCATGGCGTTGATCACGAAAACAGCCGCGATGAATAAGATGAAATAGCTTATTTCTCGAAAATCTTTGGGAGATACACTCCCTTTCTCCTGCTCACCACCATCTTCGGCATGGCTTTCTGAATCCACTGGTGTGGTGTCACCCATTATTTCTGCTTCAGTATCTTCAGATAAATTTTCTGTATCCTGTTCAACCATATACCCCTCCAGTAATTACGAAACTTATCGTCAATTAATTCATAATAGTATGATAGTTGTTAATTTTAACACAAGTTCGCCTTTATTATAAATACAAAACAAGTGGAAAGGCCAAACCGGTTTCAAGACTTTGCAGGTAAAATGAATTGTCGTGATTCAAATTCGACCTGACAAAAATCAACACTTGGTTTTTATATCTAAGAATAGCGTTTTATCAATTGTTGCGCGTATAGCAGATGTTGGGGATAAAGACATATCCATTTGCAATTATTGATGAAACGCTATTCTTAGATATGTTGACTCCTATCCTGTCAAACCTTTAGGGAGATAGGTTTACTTTCGGTGAGCCCATGAAACTACTGTAAATGTTATACTGCAAGACCTGACCCCAGGATTTGTGTTAATTGGATCTTTTTTATCGTAACCCAACTCGGCCATGACCATTAATTCCATGTTCTTTTTCTCTCGACTGACAAAATAAATCCCGCCGGCATGTTTCCATTTAAACCACTGCAAGAAATCGATGCCGGCTTTATCCCACACATAGATCACCTTTCGACCTTTCGGGGCTGACTGACGAAGAGTTTCAATATCAAGACGTTTAAGGGCGCGTGTATCATGCTCTCTTTTTCGGGTGCCACTCGTATCGGCTAATGTTAAATGCCTCAAAGTATGGGTTCGCAAATCGACAGTATAAAAATGCTGTGTTGGGTATTTCTTCCCGGACTTCTTTTCATCGTGGACGGCAGCTGCATGATAATGGCCATCTCCAGCATAAATGTCATATCCGTCAAGCTCTGCTAACCGTTCAAAAGGATCTGTCTGCCGATTATTTATCTTCGTTTTTTCATATAAGGAAAGGCTGACCTCCCGGCATAACTTTAATCGCCGTTTGCTTTTAAGCGTTTCAAAGAAAAGGCTCCGTTTTACAATAGATCTTCCTGAATCGAACAGCTTTTGAAGAAATGCTCTTCCACTTGGCTCTTGGGACAAAGTTCTCAATAATCCCGTTTCGATCCACTCCTGATCAGTCAGGGTGTTACATTTTCGTTTGTGATTGCATTGTTGAACCAGGCCAGTTAATGGCTGAATCAACTTCCCGAATACCGTCTTTGATGTAGGGGGTCTTGTAGTCATATAAAAAATTTTTCCGCCCCCACTTCAAAGTCAAGCTTTATTTGCCATTTATTTCAATATTTTCAGTATATTATTGCAATACTATCCCAAAAAGATCTCCTCGTTTCAGCACCTGCCAAAACGGCTCTGTGGGCCATTTATCATACAAATTTCACGGGTTTCTATTTGAATCTTTGGACACCGTTGGGGGGGAGGATAAGAGGAGGATAAGGGACGTACTTCAGATTATAAGTTTCTTGCATTCAGTGTCTGATTTTGATAATACTGACACATGCCACGCAAATCGAGAATCGATGCTCCTGGTGCGCTTCATCATATCATAGTCAGGGGCATCGAGCGGAAGAAAATTTTCAAAGATGACACGGACCGGGGCAAGTTTCTTGAGCGCCTTGACGCTATTCTTTCTGACACGCAAACACCCTGTTTTGCCTGGTCCTTAATCCCGAACCATTTTCATCTCCTTCTGCGAACCGGCTCCACGCCGATCTCATCCGTTATGCGCCGATTATTAACCGGATATGCGATATACTTTAATCGGCGCTACCGCCGTAGCGGCCATCTTTTCCAGAACCGTTATAAATCCATACTCTGTCAGGAAGATGTCTATCTGCTCGAACTGGTCCGTTACATTCATCTCAATCCGTTACGTGCTAAACTGGTCAAAAACTACCAAGAGTTGCAGAGCTACCCATTTTGCGGCCACAGCGCCATCATGGGCAAGGTTGCACGGGAATGGCAGGATACCGATCATGTGCTTTCTCTGTTTGGTTCCAGGTTGTCGGCAGCGCGATCAGGTTACCAGTTGTATGTCCAGGATGGAATTGCCATGGGCAGGCGAAAAGATCTTATTGGAGGCGGCTTGATTCGCAGTCATGGAGGCTGGGCAGCGGTAAGGGAACTTCGCAGGGCCAAGGCGTATCAGAAAGGGGATGAGCGCATTCTTGGCGATGATGATTTTGTCGAGGAAGTTCTTCGAAAATCCGTGGAAAAAATGGAAAGGAAATTTCTGCTGCAGGCCCAGGGTGTTGACTTTGACAAAGTGGTGGAACAAATTACAGATCTTCTGAAGATATCTTCAAGTGATGTACTGGCCAGTGGGAAAAAAAGGCAAACTGTTGCAGCGCGAAGTTTACTGTGTTTCTGGGTGACAAGTGAGTTGGGTTTGAGCCAGGCCTGGCTGTCCCAGAGGCTTGGGATATCGCAACCGGCTGTGAGTTCAGCAGTGGACCGGGGAAGAAAATTAGCGGAAGAAAAGAATTATACAATCGTTGACGATAGAAACTTATAATCTGAAGTACGTCCCCTATTGCCCAAAGACAGGAATGTATAGGGCATAAGAAACCAGCCAAAACAGAGAAGTAGAGGAGTTAATATTGCAAAATACATTTATTTCTTTGGCCCATTGTCAGACTTTTGTATCTCCTTATATTTGAAAAAACAATATGCGAGAGTCAGGACACAACCTGCTTTTATAAAAAATAGCCACAGTGGACTCCACCAAGCGCCAGTTTTTGCCTCAATTAAATCTGTAATCCCAAATAGAATAAATACCTTTCCTGATATATAGGCAATTCTTTTGCTACTTTGGCCAATATTTCTTGATCTAATAAAAATCGTTCCCGCGATAACCCACCAAAACAAAGCTTCAATATGATTGAATGTTGAAATGGTCATTTAAGGCGGATTTGTTTTTCCTGAATCATAACAAATTAAGGATTTTTACGGCGCAGAGCCTCTGTCAAAACTCCAGTTGGCCTGAACCGCCTTCGCAAGCCGTTCTTTTTGGAGATTAATTTAAGAAGTATACTTTCCGGTTAGGAATATATGAGATTTGGATAGGTGTTGCAAGGAGTAATCATGACAACTTCCGGCAATTTCCATCTACCCCAAATCGAATTAGGATTTGAAGGCAGGACTTGAAAAATCATTTTTGTATTTTATTCTTCCTAACATTAGCCATTTTTGAAACCTATTGGATAACCACCGTATTTAACAAGAGAAATTATGAAAAAATTGGAGTAAACTCCTCTTATGATAACAAGAAATCTTATATTGCAAGACCTGACCCCAACACTTACTGAATTGTGGAAATCTAATTTTTCAAGACCTGTTTTTTAGGAGTCTATTAACGGTCGACATTTTTTTCATTTAGAGGACATTAAGTTTCATAATAAACCAAAATCAATCACTTATTATAAAAGGGACAGCATTTGTTGTCATTACTGCTATCATTCAAAGGCCTTGTTTTTCTCCGAGGCCTTTCCCTTTTCATTGGAAAGAAAAACTGGTGGGATTAATTTCTTGCATTGATAATACTCAAACATCTCAGTCAGAATATTTCAAATGCTCCGGACAAGATTTAATATAGATATGTTGACTTTCTTCATGGTCAAAAAGTAGGGAGCTAATCATATTTTTTATTCTTACAAAAATACCCATTTTTCCAGCCAGACACTATTTCCTATTAATGAATACCCCAATCATGTTCTTCATCGCGGCGCTTTTCTCGCTCTATCATTTTGTTGAGGTAATCAATTCTTCTTTTGGCCCAAGACCTAACACTCGTTTTTTTATGTTCTTTTAAAAACTGAAGAGCTTCTACCTCTTTCTGTAAATATGGAACTAGAGAGCCGCTCCAACCAAAAGAAGACATATTTGCGGATAAAGCAGATAAAACATGTTCATTATCCCCAAAATTATCTATTAAGAATTTAGCTCTTGGAGAAACATAGTACTTTTCTCCTTCCTCTAACAGCACATCTGTTGCCCTGGCCACAAATTCTGGTGCCATTTCAGGTTCTTGAAAACACCATTCTTGCAGTAAACCAGTATCAAGGTCAGCCAAAACACTTGGAGATTTCTTGTCAAACGAATTCCCAGAGTCCAGAAGCTGCATTAACCTATATTGGTCAAGAGGATCAGCTTCCTTGATAGCCTCGGCAATAATTGGCCAAACATCTTTCCCATATTGTTTAAATAATATTCTTATTACCGGGTGAATGTAGTGCCACAAATCCCCCAAACTTAACTTGTCTGAACAGCTTTCGACAATCTTTCTAGTTAAAGCAACGGCAAAAAGTGCATCATCATCCTGCAATAATTTTTTTGTGGTATCATGCCAGTGATACATATTGAGTTGCCCCTGTTTTTTATAGACTTTATCAAAGGGCAACTTGACGAGAATTTTTCTGAAAGTAGATTTGCATGCGTCCCACCTCTCTGAGTCACTATGGCAAAACATAAAAAGTATATCGAGCCCCACCCAGGCAGCCTTTTCTGATATCGAAGCCATGTTTTCAACAAACTGAGAAACATTTTCATACGTAAGATGTTCAAGTGGTCTCGCATAGACTAAGTTATTGGCGCTAACTGCATCAATTTTATCCTGACCTATAAGCTCGATTAAACGATCGAGCTGATTAATTGTTACTTTGCCTGAGGTTATTGCATACGGGAAGAACTGGATTAACTTTTCTGATTCCGTAAAACTATCAACAATTGCTTCCCACTGAGAAGAATCCAGGTAGAAAATACCGTTTAGAATCCCGAGTAATAAGCTGATATTTGGCTCATCAATGGTTTCTACTTCGCTTATTGTTTTAGATAAAAGAGGCTCCCAGTTCCCAGAAGCCTCCACTAAATTTTTCGCAAACCAATATGCCTGGCGTTGCTCCCCATGTAATAGATTTTCTAGAAAAGGAAGAATACTTGACAAGTTTGAAGCTAATTCTTGAGCCAGTTTTTTAGCATTAATTGCAGAAACATTCACGTAGTGCCCATCTTCTCCCTCTTCATGCTCATAAGATGGGTTTGAGACAATGAGGTTTAGTTTATCACTCAATTCACTTGGGGTTAACAGAGCCATCCACTCAAAAAGTTTATTTTTACCATCATCTGGCATCTTATCAGCATCATATTGAAGGACATCTTTGATACTCTGAAGTGCTTCCGGCCAAAGCGGGCCATCTTTAACCACAAATTTCTTTATTATATTATCGAGTACCTCAACCCGACCATATTGCATAAGACCTCGAATATTTCTGGCAATGGCTGATTTTGCATCAAGAGCTAGAGGATCACGCTCCGTCACTAAGTTACTCAATCGTCCGAGCGCTTGTTCCCAATAATTAAAAACTTCACTCCAAATTTTAGGTCGCCATTCTTTAAGAGGTTCACCACTTCCTTGGTATTCAGCACCTATTGACCGAGCTCCACTATAAGTGCATATTGCTTCTTCAAGTGCTGAGACTGCTAATACCCTTACTGTGTCTCCATCGCTATTAAGAGCATTATCTATCACCCGTAGACGCGAAGTTGGCGGTGCCTCGGTCCCAGACAAAAAAGTTCTGAACAACTGCTTAAAAATACCTGTAGCGTTATTACCCCAACTTTCGTTTTCAGAAGAAGCTAACAACAGAAGAGAATTCGCCGATTCCTCGAAGCATGCTTCGTGGAAACATAATTTTTCCAATGCCCAAACAAGATTTCTACGAACGTCACCACTAATATTGAATAATTCTTCATTACTATATTGTTTGAGTATTTTTGAGAGAACTCTACTAGTTGCTTCGGGATTCACCTCGACCAAAGAGCGGAAGAGACGTGAACCCCGGTTAGACAGGATCACTTCCGCTTGTCCAAAAGGGCCTTGCGCCCCACATAATTTTTCAGTAAGTGCTTTTACCTCTGGGAGAAAATCAAGGCGGGAAATTTGATTACAAAAACTCTCTATTAGGTTTCCTGGCATTTCTGATTGAATAATCTCAATTTGCCTCTCCGGTCGAGTTCTACACCACCATTCAGCCGCAAGCCTAATTGCAAGCGGTTTAGGTACAAGTCGTGCGAAACGCCCCCGCCGATCGATGAGCCCTCTTTCTTCAAACCTTTTTAGGCAACTATAAAACCTGTCCAGATCAGTACCAACAACCACATCCGCTATAAATTGATACTCAATCGCAACCTCCTCTTCAACACCGAAACGATCAAAGAGAGAGCACCCTCGCAAAACATTCTCATCATCTTTTGACGGAATACGTCCACCCCATAATAATTTAGACGCCAACTCATCATCAGTTAACCGTCCCATTTCTGGCTCTCTATCTAAACGGGCATCAGCAAGCAAAACAGCCATTTGAGGAAATCCCTGAGCAAAAGAAATTATTCGATCTAAGTCATGAATTTCTCTTCCATAAACGGGCTCTAACATTTCTTTGATAAGTTTATCTGGTAATTTTTTCAGGTGAATAATTTCAGTCTGGCTAGCACGGTCAAGATTGTAATCCAGCGTCAACAGGCTGAGTTTGCTGTCAAATCTCTGAACCTCTCTATGTAATTTGTCATGCAAGGAGATATCGCAATTGTCAACGACTACTATTCCTTCCAAACCGCACTGTATCCAATCACTCACCAAACCGAGCGCCGCTGAATTTGCATTGGCATTCAAATACACAACCCGAATCTGCAGATCATCAATTTCCTCAGAATCTTTAAAGCACTCATATGCTAATCTTGTTTTTCCAAGGCCAGAAAGGCCGATAATTCTTGCGCACTTCTGTCTGAGGTTCAACAGACTCCTCAAACTTTTTATTGCAGCCGCTCTATTTTCATCAACCACAAAACGAAATCGATGGTATTCGGGGTGCTGACTCCAGTTTTCCCAAGTTTTAAGTCCACGCTCAAGGGGTTTCCCGACCCAATTCAACACTGCTACAATTGCTGGTACGAACTTATTCACCCAGCCTTCAATTTTGGAAGCGTCATAAATATCGATCATTACTGTATGCGCATATCCTTTGCCTAATTCTTCCAGTTTTTTTCTGATCTTTGCTATTCTTTCATTTTTTTTCTGATCTTTATTTAGTTCTTGTGTTGTGAAAAGAATATATGCGCCACCGTTATCGAGTACTTCCTCGACAAGATGCTTCATTGACCCATCAGTATTAGTTATTTCCTTCGCACAATCGGCAGGCCCCATATTGGTAGCTTTATTTTGAAACTGAATAAAATTATGTGGAAGGAAGTCGGTGTGTATAGGGTCACCGGACCACTGAATTCTCCCGTCCTCCCCCCCATCTCGAACATTGATATTTAGAGCCACTTCTACCGCTCTTTCCGCAATACCGGCACTCCTGGCCTCAAGATGAAGCAACAATTTCAATAATTTTGTCAATTGAAGGTCATTTAGACCTTCTATATCTTTTGATTCAACCCTAAATAATGTTGACATTTTTGTGGCCCTCATTCACGAAAATAGCGACAGTCAATATGTTTCCAAAGTTTATTTACTCTGTTCTTTTTCAAGATATCACGTGCAAATTAGAATCCAGAAAATTGCAGCCCAGATTTCGACTTCATTCCAATAACCTAGCAAGCCAATACGCTTACCGCAAGCTTTCATTTAATCTGGAAATGAAAAAGCCCTTGAGAGTACCAAGGCTTTTGGTCTAGAGCAGGAGGTTTTAATTTGGCTTTTGTATTTGTCAGATCGTATAGCAGTTACTATACCCTAAATTGAGCGTTTCAAATTTTGAAAAGGAATTTATTTGGTTGTTTATAAGGTATTTATAATAATTTGAGTTTTCAAAATTTGAAACCCTCCGGGATTTTCGATTTCATCCCGTTACAGCGGGACTTTGTCAGAGAACATCCCACATAGCCTACTATATCGAAATGTCCTCTTTCGTTCACCCCAAGGGCATTTCCTTCGGGCACATCTTCGGCCAACTCGAAAATCGCTCAAATTAGGTATACATAAATTGATCGATAAAGTTCTACGCTCCTTCCCTCCCACCTTGTATATCCGCTTTACCTTCCGATTTAGAGAGCTTATCTCTTGTTTCTCCAATTCATTATGATACCATTTTCACAAACGGAACAGTATGCGGCCAGCAAACTGTCGCCGGAAGAATGTATCCTTTTGTTTATTGGATGACATGGACATTTCAAACAGTAAAATGCTTTGTTGGAAAAAGATCCTCGCCCTCGGATTGCTATTGTGGCTTCTTTCTGCGGTGACGGCTGCAGGCCAGGCTGCAAAAATAAACCTGGACAATGGAGTAGCCCTGTCAATTAGAGAAATTCCGAGCCATAAGGGGCTTCCGCATTCCTCCTACGATCAGGCTATGAATTCGATACCTGCATTGTATCCGCAGCACGAGATATTGATAAAACGCCGTTACGGAAAATTGGGACCAGTCATTTATTCGCTCGTTTGTTACCGTGACGACAAGAGGTCAGACAAATTCATAGTGAACGGCGCAGCGATACATGGTGAAAAAGCCTGGACCTTTGATGTCGAAGCCCCAGCTGAATCCTTCCATGACACATTGGTTCTGATTTTAGAGGCAATTTCTCGATTTCCCTCAATTATTCCCCTGCAGCCCGTAAACTAACACGTCCCGTTAAAGAATTTTTTTGTTCAGGCAGTAAAATTCAAAAAAGGTAATCTTATGAAGTCATATACAATTTTCTGCTTCCTCACTGTATGGATATCATCACTGTTTTCTATTGGATTTGCGATTGCGGATGAACCTGTCTGGGATGGCAATACGGTTGTATTGATGTCGGAAAAACTTGCCGAAGGCGTATATGCCTTTTATCCCGACAATGCCCATGACCTTGCCCCGCAAGGTCTGCCAATCGCGACCAGTGGCGGTTTTATTATCGGTGACAAGGGTGTTTTGATTATCGATACCATGCTGAATAAACGCCTTAACAGCCAGGTTCAGAGCATGATCGGCGCTGTTACTAAAAAACCGATCCTGTATGCTTTGAATACCAGCTATCATGGTGATCATTCGTATGGAAATATGTATCTACCGAGCGATACGAAAATCATCCAACACATCAATGCCAAAGCGTATATAGACAAACATTTTAAAGCTGATACCGAGTTTATGATCAAGAACTTTGGTGCAGGCCGCGGCATTGAAGAAATTGTCCCGAGAACAGGAGATATACTCGTTCCTGCAGAAGGAAAGTTGGTGATTGATTTAGGGGGCAAATCAGTGGAAGTGATCGACTTCGGGTTTGCTCAGACCGGCGGTGACTTGTTTGTCTGGGAGCCGGAATCAAAAGTCATGTGGACGGGAAATCCGATCATCGCCATTAAGCCGTCGCTGCCATGGCTGCTTGACGGACACCTTATCGAAACATTGGCAACTTTAAACAGGGTCTATGACTTTCTTCCACCGGATGCCCGGATTGTGCCGGGCCACGGGCCAATAATGGGCCGAAATGATATCCCATGGCATATTGTTTATTTAAGAACCGTGAAACAGAACGTGCAAAAAGCAGTGGACCAGGGTCTTACCCTGGAGGAAACGGTTGAGAAAGTGAAAATGGAGAAATTTAAAGGGTATGCACTATTTAATTGGGTGCATCCGGGTTTGAATGTGCCTGCTGCGTATCATGACTTGAAGAATAAAAAATGATTAAAGCGATTATCTTTGATCTTGACGGCACCCTGGTGCAGACCGAAGCACTCAAAGCTGAATCATATGGTGAGGCAGCCGCAGAATTGTGCAAAGAATGCATCAATCCCGAGGATTTCATCAATGCTTTTAAGGAGGTTGTCGGCCTGCCCCGCCAGGAAGTGGCGGAAAACCTCATAACCCGGTTCCATTTAGAGAAACCTTCAGCCGCCCGGATGGCCGAATATGGCGTGCAGAAACCATGGCAGGCCTTTGTCCAGATGCGCATGAATATGTACCAGTCAATGCTGGACAATCCCCAAATCATTCTTGACCATCTGTGCCCCTATAACCTTGCCGTACTTACCTGGGCCAGGCAAAACAACTATCCAACCGGCCTGGCCACCATGTCCCATTGGCCCCAGGCCAAACGGGTCCTGAAAATACTTGACCTGCACGATAAATTCACCTTTATTGCCACTCGGGACGATGTGCAGGAAGGCAAACCCGATCCGGAAATATATCTTCTGGTGGCAAAGGAATTGGGTGTAAAACCTGCAGAATGCCTGGTCATGGAAGATTCGGTTGCCGGGGTGAAAGCGGCGCTGGCCGCGGAAATGGGCTGCATAAGCGTAGTGTCGGACTACACCAGGGATTCAATGCATAAGAGTAAATTACTTGATGGGCGCTGGATTGTGGAATCCAATCCTGGACTGGTGGATATGGTCAAACAATACGTTACTGAACATTGATGGCGTCGCAAAAAGTCCGATCTACTGCATTGCACCCCAAGGGCACTTCCTGCGGGGCGTAGCGGGTTCTCGGAATTCTCAACATACCTTATGTATGTCTCCGCTTCCTCGACACCACTACGCCTTGCACCCCAAGGGCACTTCCGTTGGGCGTATATCGGACTTTTATGCTTAGCCACCCCGACACTTTTTGCGAGTACATCAACATTAGGTGATGTAACAGTTTTAATCGTGCTCGTGCTCGTGCTCGTGCTCGTAATCGAAAAGGAAGCAAAGTTTCGTGTTAGATCATGAAAAACTTGATGTGTACCAGGTACGTTTACAATTCGTCACTTGGGTATTTAGAGGAAGATCGCTTACAATTACGAGCACGAGCACGAGCACGAGCACGAAAATAACAAATACGACCTAAAGCTGCCCTCCTAAATGGCTGGAGGGATAACCTTAATTGGGATTAATAAAATCACAATATTTGCCGATACATGTACTGAGTACAAAAAAACAATGCATAAATCCTTATCAATCATTCTCTTGACGCTTTTCCTGGCCGGCTGTAATTCGTCAGCAACAATTAAGCCTTTCTCCACTGACGGCTGCAGTATGTTCCCCGAAGGCACCCTTGAGCACAAGGACCTCTGGCTCAATTGCTGTTTAGAGCATGACATTGCCTACTGGAAAGGAGGTACATACAAGGAAAGAAAGGCTGCCGACCTGCGTCTGCGTGAATGCGTCGCTGAGGTTGGTGAACCGGCAATCGCCGAATTAATGCTCAAAGGCGTGCGGGTCGGGGGCTCTCCTTACTGGCCCACCTCATTCCGCTGGGGTTATGGTTGGCCCTATCCCCGAGGGTATACGCCTCTCTCCCGGGAGGAACAGGAAACCGCTAACGATTTGCTCAGCAAAACGGTATTGGAGTAAATCCCTCCACTCCAAGAGGTGATTGGTTCAACTGCAAAGATCTTAATTGTTTGTCCCGGTCTTTTTTTGTATCGCAAGGATCTTTCCAGAACGTAATTCCTTGTGTTCATAAGGCAGGAGGATAATAAACCGTGAACCTCTGCCGATGCTGCTTTCCACAGTAATAAAACCACCGTGGTCTTCCACGGTCTTCTTACAAATGGACAACCCTAACCCTGTGCCATGCCCTAAAAACTTTGTTGTAAAAAAAGGTTCAAAGATGATGCCTAACTTATCTTCAGGTATTCCGGCTCCGGTGTCGGTAACTTTCACATTCAGATACGCTGCCCCTTTTCGAATTTCCTTTTGAGTGGAGATGGTCAAACTTCCCCCCTCCGGCATGAAATCTATCGCATTTGATATCAGATTGCTTACTGTTCCTATAATCTGCTCCTTATCGATCATTATTTTGGGGACCTCATGAAGCGATTTCCGTATTTGTATGGACTTTTCCTTTAACCTCGTCTCATACATCTGTAAAACTTCCTCAATTATTGCATTGATATCATGATCATCCAACTTAAGGCCGGTTTCTTTGGAATACGTCAGGACGTTTAATAATATTTTTTCAAGCCTGCTTACTTCTGAAATTATTATTTCTAAATATTTTTTTTCACTTATATTCGATGAAAGTTTCTTATTCAATCTCCGTGCAAATCCCCCCACCAATGTAAGAGGATTTCGTATTTCATGGGCAACATTTGCCGTAAGTCTGCCGAGCGCCGTGAGTTTTTCAGCCTGGGCAAGTTCTTCCTGGAGTTTCTCCTTTTCCTGTTCCGTATGTCGGTGCTCAATGACTCCGGCCAGTGTATTTGCCACCGAAACCAGCAGCTTCTCCTCATCGGGATTACGTTTATGACCTTCTTCCACGTATAAATTTAGTGCGCCAAGAACGTTTTTCCCCAACAGGATCGGTAAACAATAATGACCATGTGACGGCATGCCTTCGCAGGTGATTTCATGACGGTCGTCAACATGATCGGCAAAGACAATTTCGTGTGTAGATGCGGCTAATCCGCAGAGGCACTTACCAAAGGGAATTTTCGCGCAGGCAGTCTTTATTGCTCTGGACATGCCGTATTGGGCTTTCATCACCAGAACTTGCGGTTCATCTTCAACCAGAAAAATACTGCCCTTTGCTTGCAGGGAAAGAAATGGTATGGAAAGAATGGCCTCCAATATACGGTCAAGTTGTTTGTCAAGGGAAATGGGCTCTAGAGCAATCTTTAAGATCGAACTGATCGTGCTCTGAAAAAAATAGTCCCTTTTAATGATTTCCTGCGCAGAAACAACCTCTTCCGTGAGACGCTGGAAGCGGTCTTCCAGAATATCCAATTCATCGCCAAGTCCCAGTCTTTGCGGTTTACCGCGCAGGACCTTCTCAGAAAAATCGGAAATACGCCCAGTAAGTCGCTCGATACGTCTTGTAATTAAAAACATGATCAACGCAAAGGCTACGATAAAAATAAGGACCGATATTACCCGCTGCTGTCTATCTCTTGCAATAACTGTACTGATTAAGGACTCAACCTCTTCCAATGAGATAAAGGAGGCGAATCCCAGGACCAGGTCTGAGGCGCCGTAATCAAAAAGCGACTTTCCGGTGACCAGATAGCTGTCTTCCAGATCATCGATCATTGTGAATGATGGTATCTGGGCAGGATCACTGCTTATGAGGACTCTTGCCTTCTCCCCTGTCACCAGCGCAAACACATGCCCATAATGAGGTCCCTGCGAAGCAAGGAGAAACTCCTCATCCAAAGGACAGACCAGCATCATTGTAGCCAGGAACTTGCCTTGAGAATCCCGTAAAGATTCTGATGCAACCAAAAAAGGCTCTCCACCGATATAGGTCATAAAGGCCTGATTGTGGGTCAGCCGCTGCAAGAGGTCGGTGGGAGCAAGGAGTGAATCAGGCAGTGGTTCCGGAAAGCTCTGATATACTTCTCTTGTCTTTCCATCTCCATCCAGAAGTAAGGCATTGCGTATCTGGACCAGGGAGCGCAGCACGGATGGTCTCGGCAGCCATGGTGGACTGCGCCGATGGAATACCACCTCGGATCTGGACGCCCAATCTTTTCGGTCTATATAATCAGCGAGTTGTTTTTGTGAAATAATCAGTTTTACGGATTGATGGTGTCCTTTTATATAGTTGTCAAAACGGATACGTGCTTCCTGAGCCTCCAGGTTGAGATTTTCCTTCAACTGGGCCACAAAAATATTTCTGACTGTGCGGGTCTGAAAATAATCCAACACAGCCCCGGTGAAAATCCCTACTACGACGGTAAGAAGGACCATCTTTACTGTCAGAGGAATTCTTTGTAAAAACCGCCGTGCCATAGTATTTCTTATCAGGATCTTTTAGGGGCTACCAATCAGTTCATTGCCCTTAAATTGCCAACCCATCTGCCGAAGGCTTGACGCCGGGATGATGTTAAATTTGTTGTCAAGGCGCACTTCCTGGCCCAGCAAAAAATCAACCAACTCCTGAGCATGCTGCATTTTGACCTTTTCCCCCTGCCAGGTTGTGATATTAAGAGTACGGTAGAGAGGATATTTCCTGGACAGAAGATTGGTCCTGTTCGGCGCAATGCCATCAATCTTCAGGGCTTTGACCTTTCCTTCACTCCGATAGCGCTCGACCATCATCATGACCTCATAACCGATAGCACCTGGAGTTGCGGCAACAAGAGAGATCATATCGGGAATGGTGCCGACTTCCTGGAGTCGGGGGCTGAAAAGATCTTCATTGTCAAGCAACAGCCGCCAGTGGCCTGGTCTGATCTTGCAATGCAGCCGCCCAATCGGCTGTATTTTAGTATCAGGGCCCTGTTGCCCATTTGAGTTCTTGAGTTCAGACCAACGATACATTTCCCCCTGGAAAATCTTGCGGGCCTCCTGCAAGGTGATATCGCCTATAGGGTTTTCAGGATGAACCAGAAGGACGATGGGCACCACCCCGATTGTATGGAACAGGAGACCCGGCAACCGGTCGGTCTTGCCCGGCGGACAACAAAATCCACCCACATCCACGGCCTTGCGCACTAATTTCCCGGCCGTAATGCCACAGGTACCATCACTGACGGAAATTTTCAAGCCGTGTTCAGCAGCGTAATTTTCAATCATTCCTTTTATAGCTCGATAAAGATGCTGATCAAGGGTAACGGCAAGATCGACCTGACCGACATCCGGATCATGCCTTATTGGTTGGTCTTTCCAACTGGATGGCATCTGTTGCGTGTAGGAGGGATCTGTAAATGGTTCCCCTTGCAAGGTCTCTGAATTTTCTGCCATTACAGAGTGGCAAAACAAGAAAACCGCTGCAAGGCAGGGTAAAAAAATAATTATCCGAATGTTATTAAGCACTTTCATGATTCCTTGACCTCGTAAAATCAACTGATGCTCTTTAGGTAGGCTGGTATCGGGTAAACTATAACCATTTCAGAACCATACACCACCGTATGCATTATGCATTCGACCTCAAATATTTGAAAGCCGGGAAGGAATATTGAAGCTCCCCGTGGCAAGCCACGGGGATTCTCCGTATGTAAGGACTTTTTGATTTTATTACATTCGCTCGTTTACCCCGCAGCAAGCTGCGGGGAATGCACTTCGCTATGCATGTTCAACTTACCCTTCCTGGCTCAATAGTATTCAGTATTCAATGGCAATCTCAACCTATTTGCAAAAGGATTTTTTTTGCAGATGTCCGGTCAAGGAAAAAATGTCGGACTAAGTAAAGTAAATTATTCCTGATATTATTCTTTGACTCTATTCTTTGAGTCCATATATCCTTGATTTAATCTCTTCAAGTTATCTAATTGGTTCCCATCCGGAAAGTCGCAGACTTGGGGGATGCTGGAACAAGTTGTTTCCAATTCGGAAACTGACAATTTTGCGAAAGGTCAAGGAGATCAAGGGATTGGGCGGAGACATACTCGAGTACGTCGCACAAGCAATTCCGCAGATCGACGCAGAGATTTCGAAAAAGGGGCGTTTCCGGATGGAAACTAATTGGTGAAATCAGAATATAGTATGAACTCAGTAAATGGGAGGGAATTATGTTGGCGGAATTCAGCATCATACCGATTGGCAAGGGTGAAAGTTTGGGGGATCAGATTGCAAAAGGGATTAAAATTGTTTCAGAGAGCGGCCTCCCATTCAAGGCAAATCCCATGGGCACAGTCATTGAAGGAGAGTGGGATGAAGTCATGGCTGTTGTAAAAAGATGCCATTATGAAATTATCAAGGATTGTCCGAGAGTTTTGACCACGATTTCAATTGACGAACGGCCGGGAAAACCAAACCGGATCGAGGAAAAATTGCGGTCCGTGGAAAGGCGGCTTGGCAAAGACATACAGAAGTAAAGATTTTATTTAGGCACTGATGAGCAAGGGCACAGAGGCCAAAAATTTTCTGATTTCAAATGAACTACTCCGAGGCTTACCGCGGAGTAGTTCATTTTTTACCGAATCTTCATCAGGGTCAGGAAATAGGGCTATGCCATTACTGCAAAGGTTTCAGTTCTATCTCAAACAGTAGAGGCCATAGTTTACCGGTTACAAGCAAACGGTCATTTTCCGCATCATAAGCAATGCCGTTTAAAAAACCGCCCGACTCACCACGGTTTTCCGAATTTAGGAGCCCTTCCAACTTTATCCAGCCGGTCACTTGTCCTGTTTCAGGGTCAATCATTGCAATGCGGTCTGTCTGCCAGACATTGGCATAAACCCTCCCCTGCATATACTCCAATTCATTGAGCCTGGACACCGGACCGTTGTGGTCAAATACTTCCACCCTTTTGATTTCCTTGAAGGTTTCTACATCCAGGAAATGAAGTGTTGCGGTACCGTCGCTCATGATTAAGTGGATTCCATTATGGGTAAGGCCCCAGCCTTCGGTGGGATACCTGAACTCCCGGATCAATTCAAAACTCTCCTTGTCATAGACCAATCCGATTTTAGACTTCCAGGTCAACTGAATTATCCTGTCACCGTAAACAGTGATGCCCTCGCCGAAATACCAATCCGGCAATCTACGGATCTTCACAACCTTGCCAGAGCCCAATTCTACTCTGCGTAAAGTGGATCGTCCGAAACGTCCCGTTCCTTCATACAAAACACCATTGTCAATGGCCAATCCCTGCGTGAAAGCATGCCGGTCGTGAGGGTATGATTTGACGATAGTGTATGTATAGGTGGAAACAGAAAGGGAATTTGGCGCAGCCATAGGGCTGATAGAATCCACCGGTGCCGGCGACTGCCTCGCTTTTTCCCCATTCACCCAATCGGCCCTTCCGACAGTAAGCGCTATAACGAGGAACGCCACCAGTGGAATTGTTTGCTTCTTTATTTTCCTCATAATTTGCAGAGACATTTTCCAAGCATGTTTAGTGTAAACACAAAAAAGGCAGCTAAGATGCCAGGAATTCCCCAATATGCTCTGCTAATTCCGGCGTCCGCAGATAGCCGTATGACTTATGGGGATTAATTTTGCCGGCTGGCGACTCATAATCGTTCGCGACCAGATCATCGACTACTCGCACGCCATGGCTATTTTCGCCATAGTCATCACGCAGATGGACATCGAAAGCCACTTTATCGTCCTTGTCAGCATAATTAATCCAGCTCTCGGTAACAACAGATGGGGTCCGCACCTTAGGATCGTAATAACGTTCTTTAATAATTTTTCCTTTGACATGCGGCAAACCCAACGGTGAACCAATTGTAACGAAATGAGAAACCGTGATTTCCGGATCACTTTGGCCCAAGTCCCGCAATGCATCATAGGCGATTATTGAACCCATTGAATGGGCGATAAGCATGATCTCCTTGTCCTGCTCCTCTTTAATGGCGCTTATTAATTCATCCCGGAGAACCTGGCATGCTGTTTCCGGCTGGCTCGAGCGGTTGCGTATTTGTTGCCGGTCATCATAGTAGAAAGCCAGGTCCTTTAGAAATTTACCGAGCACCAAATCAGCCACGGCGTTCATGTCAAACTTGACTTTGAGAACATCCAGCGTCTCCCCTACCACATCCAGTGCACCTGCTCTGACTTTGTCCAAAAAACCCTCTTTATATGATTTTAGGGCGCCGGGTACCGCCTCTACATATGGCTCGCTGTTGTATAAATTATCAAAAGAAAAGAGCTCGTCATTATGTTGTAACTTTTTGTAGAGAAGATCGGCCCAGAAAATCATTTTAAATTCAAAAGCCGCTCTTTCCATAGCCGTATTTTCTCTCAATCCTTCGGCAATTGCAGCCTGCCACCACCCTGTAAGGATAGGCCGTTCCGGTTTGTTTGCTAATCCGTGCGCCCCCATGATCACTTTTGCCATAATTCTCTCCTGGATATATTTTTTGGGTGGGATTATCTATTTGATGAATTTGTAAGAACTGCACGAAGAATAGTGTTACCTAAATTGTGCGTTTCAAATTTTGAAAAGGAATTTATTTTGTTTTTTATAAGGTATGTGTACTAATTTGAGTTTTCAAAATTTGAAACCCTCCGGGATTTTCGATTTAACCGAATCTGCTTTGTCAGAGAACATCCCGCATAGCCTACTATAGCGAAATGTCCTCTTTCGCGCATCTTCGGCCAACTCGAAAATCGCTCAATTTAGGTAGTATCATCTATGAAAAACCTTCGTACTCTTCGTGAACTTCGTGGAATATCACACTAATAATTAGTTTGAAAATGCTAAGCGAATTTACGGATGAAGGCACATAACGCTGGAATAGCGTTCCCGGATTATCATATGTCTGCCAAAATATGAGGGGAAAGAGGGCTGCCTCAGTGAAATGATAAAAAGCGCCTCAAGGTAGATGCGACCCCCGTCTGACATTCAAGTTTTGGGTCGCTGTTTCTATCTACCAACCGCCACTTGCCGATTAAGATCAATTCGCTGTTGGCCTTGCGGCATTCATCACAAACCCAGACTTCTTTTCGATATGAATGCTTTTTCCCTGTCGCATATTGATACTTCATTTACATGCCTCCCCTGATGTGAAAGGCAGGGCCGATATCTCATGCCATCTTCACCCTATTTGGGGCTTTATCGGCCTTGACACTCCCCTTTATTTATAAAGCATCATTTATAAGATATGTAGTCAAGAAAAAAATCACATTGACCTGCCCTTCTCTGTTTATCTTTTCTTTTGCTGCTGAAAAATATCAATCAGCTCTTTTGAAAAAGGAAACAACTCCTCCGTTTTGCCGGTGGATGGTTTTTGCTGTTCCTTCCCTTGCGGCTGCTTCTGACCAGGCGGAGGCTGACTAGCTCTAGGAGCAGGAGTGCCGCCGCCTAAAATTTTCTCAATTATTTTCGAGGCGCCGGGTGCCTTTCGTTCGAGGCTTTTCCCGGCCGTATACGTGGCAATTTGGCGTGTTGCATTGCTCCAGTCAATCCGTGGCTTTCCGGTGGGGCCTTTAACCGGAATCTGTACAATATCATCTGCGCTGACACCGTCGATACCAAGAACCTTGTCTAAGGTTACGGCCGTGAGCCCCAATTTCATGTCCATCTGATCGTGTATCAGATCGATGGTACCCCAACTGGCAACCTTGACATTCCCTCCAAGGGTAATATCAGTCCTCTCATATTGCGCAATGCCGCCTTTCATGTGGCCGGCAAATGGAGTGAATTGCGCCTGCAATTGCTCCGGCGCCTGGCGCTTGAGTAAATTCATAAGAGCCCGCAGCACCCCGCCGTTTTGCAGGATAAAGGTTCCCCCCTCAATCCTCGCGTTGCCGATCCGCGTGTCTTTCAGAGAAAATGGTTTCAGCGGCACAAGAAAATCCTTTTTATCTACCGCAAGCGTGAGGGGACGATCCGCACTTACCGCGTGGACCAGAAGTGGATTCACATCCTTTAAAATCACCTGCCCGAACTTTGGAGTTACCGTTGTTGCCGACTGAAACGGTTCATTCAACACAAAAACAGTATCTTTTATTGTTCCCTTGAGATTGGCCTTGGTGTTGGTCGCATTGATCTCCACTGAAACCGGGCCCGACATCTTGGTGAGTTTAGCACTTGCTTTGAGGTTTATCGCATCACCCAGAACCGCCGTCAGTCGTTCTCCAGCATCCAGCAACCCATCAAACCATCCTACCGGAGCATTTTCAAAAGCAGCATCAAAGGTGGTTGAAAATCCCTTTGTGTTCAGCGTGCCATCTGCGGTAATAATGTCCTGCAGGCGGCCATCGATGGTGATCGGTCCCTTTGCTCCTCCGCCGCTTGCTGTGGTCTGCCCTCTGATACTGATAGTAACCTCCTTGGCCAGATTACCGGTATTGATCGCGGCATTGAGAGACTCAAAGCCTGCCGCCTCCTTTGAACGATCGTGGTTCAGGAGCAAACCGTCAACCGATCCATGCATGGCAAAAGCAATATTGTTATAAGGCACCTTTGCTTTCTCTTCCTCCGGGAGCAAAGGATAGGTGAGCGAGCGAACTTCTGCTTTGATGGCAGCCGGTTTTGCGAGCCGCACCAAGGGCGTGACCTTTTTTGAACTTCCCGCCTCGGTCTTGCCTTGGAGTAACTTGGTAAACGCCTCCGGGGTCAGGGTTAAAGATAGGGTTGCCGGGCGCTTAAGATTTAGAGTTTCAGCAAACCCGAGGCCGGCGTCAATCTTAAGACGATCGCTTTCTGCTGATATATCCATAACGCCCTTTGGCGGGGAAAACGCCTCAAGCTTGGCCTGCATGTCCACCCCTATTTTGTCACCGATCACAGGCACCAATTCTCCCGACTGACCGGCAGCCGCCTCAATAAGTCCAACCGGTATATTATCCAGCTTGAGTTTTGCATCAGTCCTGGCCTGGGCCATATCAAGCCCCTCTTTCTGCAACATATTGTCAATGCGTGCATCAAGCAGAAACAAGCCGGAAGTTTTTGCCGCCTCATAAAAGGTCTTGCCTTCGGCACGGATAGCAGCATGATTTTCCTGGCCAGCAGCCAGCATGGTCAAGTTTATATCATGGAGAGATACTCTGCCAAGCGGTTCTGCTCCCTTGAAACGCAATTCCGGGATTGATCCCTTGAAAGATAATTGGGTTTTGAGAAAATCCACAGGATCCAATTGGACGTCAACCTTTTCCATGGTCAAATCCACCAAAGCCTCTTCCAAAAGGACCGGCGCCTCTTTTTTTTCCGGCATAAAACTGCTGAGCAGTGCAGGTGATAACGCATACTGGATGATGGCCGGTTCGCTGAGGGAGAAACGCGAAAATCCCGGATCCAGCATCCCCCGCAAGGTAAGCTTCTTAAGCTTTTCGCTCTCGCCGCTGATGGCAAAGGAAGGCACCGCAATAACCTTGTCAGCATCAATACCAGCTTTGCCGTTAAAGGTAAGATTAGTGGCAGCCCCCAGAGTTGTGTGGACAAGACCCTTGGGTTCCTCCTGGACAATTTCGACCTGACCGAAAAACATCAAAGCCTCAAGACTCTTCCCATCCATTTTAAGGCGCACCTCACGTGTGCCCGCTTTTCCGGTCTGTGGAGTAGTAAAGCTGACATCCGCAGCATATAAATTGGCATCAACAGCCATGCGTTGGGGCTGAAAAAGGGATTCTCCAATTTTGGGACGCGGTACCACAATTCGGGTAATTGCCAATTGGACAGGCGCCTCCTTGTTCAGTTGGAATTTTTCCGGCGGCACAAATCTCTCAACGAGAGCCGGCGAAATGTTCATCCGGATATCGGCCTGATTTTTAAGTTCCAGATTCTCCTTGATGATGAGAGGAATGTCAGCCTGCATCTGCTTTGTCTGCAAAGAAACATCTATTTCAATAGCCTCAGCACCTTTACTCCTGCTGGCTATGGTCAGGTTTATATTTGATCCCAGTGCAGCGGATAGAAGTCCGGGCTGGCCTATAAAACCTTCAATGAATGGGGCCGGCAAGGCAGTAAGTTTGACAATTGCATCGGCCTGCATCCCCTCAAGTTGAAAACCGCCATGGCTGTCAAAAAGATCCTTCAACTTTGCATCAACCAGAAACTCCCCTTTTTCTGAATCCTTCAAGGCCTTTCCCGAAAAATTCAAGGCAAGCTCCTGACCGAGCGCCGGTGAGTCTATCATTGCTTTGAGGTCGCCCCAACCCAGCCCATCATAGGGTGCTTGTCCAAGGATCTTACCATCAGCCACTGCAAACGTTGCCTTGAACGCGGCAGTCCTCATATTAAATCCGGTAATCGGCAAATCCAACTGTTCGATTTCAAAGGTAAAGGGCACGTTTCGAGCAAGACGCACTTCTTTTCCGACATCCCTGGCAAGGAGGGCCAGTAAATCCGAGGTGAAGTCACCGGTCACCCTGGCAGGCTTCGTAAGTGCCAGCTGGCCATTTTCCATCTTTGAGGCCACTTCAGCAGACACATTCTCAGTCTTGACCGATATGGCTATCTCGGCTTTCCCTTCATCCACCGAGCCTTTGATTACTGAATCCAACTGGCTGCCCAAAGCTGTGCGCAATAGTCCCTGCATCTGCAGGAGCTGGTCCAAACCATCTACAGGCAGGCTACTTGCGGCAACGGTGATTTGGGCTTTCATGTGGTCTGGAGCCAGGATATTTTCTTCATCAAATTTATCAAGCGTACCTTCAACTTTGAAATTCCCAGTCCGTTTTCCTTGCTCGGCATCACCATCCAAAGTCAATGTAATGGGAGTAGTGCCAGCGGCAGATCGCAATCCACCATTGACATTGTGGATCAATACCGGCTCAATATCCATACTCTGCAACCGGATACTGCAGTCGGAAATAATGATCTCTCCGGTTATGGGTAAAGGAACTCTGATCTTTTCACGCCGTCGGTCAGAAACCCTTTCCTTTTTTGCTTTCTCTTCTTCAACTCCCAATGCCTGTTGGAAATTGGAAACACCGCTCTCATCTGTAGCAAGCTCGACATGAAAACCAACGATTTCGGTGCGACCAAGCGATAGTTTTTTCCGAATGATTGCCCAAAGCGATGCTTCGGAGGCAAACCGGTCAAGGGTGAAGACCGGTTTGCCGTCAGGCGCGGTAAATTTCATATCTCCTATAGACTGGCCGCCGAACCAAGCAAGTTCCAATGATCCGATTTCCACCTTCCCCGGAATGCTGCCATTGATTTTTTTGAGAAGGAAATTCCTTCCAGAAGCACCGGAAAGCCAACTGGGAGTCATGGCAACCAGGCCGGAAACTACCAGCAACAGCACAATTATTATTAACAGTATTAGGCGTGACAATTTCATGAGTATTACCTTTTGCTCTAGATATTTATTCCCAGTACGATCCCTTCTTCTCCCCAACTTAGCTTGAGCTTTTCATGACTGCAGCAAAATTGTCAAGCCACTAATAATTAAAAGCGACATCACTCTGCTTGGAAGTAAAAAATTTATGAAACCATAATAATACGAATTGATCGAAATGTTACGTCGTATTTAGTTGAAATTGCATGGCACGTTAACCGCTTTCCCGACTTTTTGTGGCTTTATCAAGAATTCATTTTTGGCAAAAAGTTGTCGAAGCACTAATCATTGTTCCATCAAAATTTTTCAATGCAAACACCTTAAAAAGTTGTTAGAAAAAAGAGGTAAGGGGCTTCTTTTTCTATGCTGCTCACGACCATAAGCGACTATTTTCTATACTATTTTAAAAAAAAGTAAAGGCAATAATCCGTGCAAGACTTCCGTAATCGTATTGAAATGAGGTTTGCCAAATTCGGACATCTGGTATACCGCCGTGCTTGGTTATTTCTCCTGGCCAGCGCAATAGCGGTTCTGGCAATGGCCTCCCAGCTTCCTAATATCAAAATGGACACCTCGGCTGAAGGATTGCTGCATAAAAAAGATCCTGCCCTGATGACCTATGAGGCATTTCGTCAACAATTCGGCCGGGACCAGATGATCATTGCCGGCCTCAATCCGAAAGATGTCTTTGAACCGCGTTTCTTAAAGAAGCTCAAGGATTTCCACCGGGCCTTGGAACAGGATGTTCCTCACGTAGCTGAGGTCAAAAGTCTGATAAATGGGGATTTTATTTATGGTGAAAATGACGACCTGATTGTCGAAGATCTCCTTGAAAAATTACCTGCAAATGAAAAGGAAATGATGGAACTCAAAAATCGGATTCTCACCAATCCTCTTTATCGTGATGTTCTCATTTCCGAAGACGGCACCTTTACCGTGGTTGTTATCAAGCCGGTTCTCATGTCACCGGCCGCTGCAAACCAATATGGTTCTCAAAATACAGCAACTGGAACTTTACCCCTACTCAATGAAGAAGAGGTGAGCGAGTTTGTGGATGGAGTCAGCAGTGTTTGCGACCGGTTTCAGGGACCTGATTTCCCTATCCACCTTGGTGGGGACGTAATGGTCGAAGAAGTCCTAAAGCGTCTGACAATGCGCACCATGGCCCGGTTCATGTCCTTGACTACACTGGTCATCGTGATAGTCTTTGCCTTACTCTTCCGGAGGATATCCGCGGTGATATTGCCCCTCCTGGTGGTCAATTGCGCCTTATTCTCCACCATGGGGCTGATGGCAGCCCTTGGAGCACCGATAACCCTGAATACTACGGTATTGCCATCGTTTTTGCTGGCTGTGGGTATCGGCGACTCCGTGCATATTCTGGCTATCTATTACCAGCGCCTTAAACAAAGTTGGGACAAAGCAGAAGCGATTTCCTTTGCGCTGGGTCATTCCGGCCTGGCGGTAGTCATGACCAGCCTGACCACGGCCGGCGGCCTGCTTTCCTTTGTCAGTTCGGGTATTGCTCCGGTTGCCGATCTGGGCATATTCGCGGCTGCCGGCGCCCTGCTGGCGCTCATTTTCTCCTTGGTAACCCTGCCGGCCCTGTTGGCCATCACCCCGCTCAAGAAGCGAAAAGGGAATACCAGCGGTGCGCCTCTTTCAAGGCTTGACCGATTGCTGACGGCCATTGGCGATTTCTCAACCGGCTATCCACGGCTTGTGATAACGATCAGTACCTGCATTTTCCTTGGCGCATTGCTTTTGGCTTTGCAGCTCAAATTTTCCCACAATTCTTTACACTATCTTAAGGAAAAGATGGCAGTGCGTCAGGCTACCGAGCTTATTGATCATAAAATGAAGGGCTCGTTCAATCTCGAAGTTCTGGTGGATAGCGGCAAACCACAGGGACTTTATGAACCCAACGTCATGACTGGAATCGAACAGGCGCAACAGCTTGCCAAAGAACTCATTGTTGATAACAGGCCGGTTGGCAAAGCTACCGCAGTTGTTGATATTGTCAAGGAAATCAATAAAGCATTGCACGGCGGCAATTCCGCTGAATACAGGATTCCGGAAGATCGTGAGCTGATCGCCCAAGAATTGCTGCTCTATGAAGTGGGGGGCGGTGAAAATCTCGATAAGTATCTGGACCGTGATTACCAGAAGGCGAGACTCACGATTACTGCACCATGGGTAGATGCAATTATCTACAGTAAAGTGCTACCTAAATTTGAGCAAAAACTGCGTAGCCTCTTTGCAGGACAGGCGTCGGTGACCATGACCGGCTTGGGAGTTATTTTTGTCAGGACCCTTTCAACCATAATCCATACCATGGCAACAAGCTATCTGGTGGCAGGCAGTGTCATCACGGTGCTGATGATTTTGCTGATCGGCAATGTGCGGTTAGGCTTATGCAGTATGGCGCCCAATTTCCTGCCGATCGTGCTTGGCCTGGGACTTATGAAAATTTTAGAAATCCCTCTTGACTATACCACCATAATGGTCGGCGGGATTGCCATTGGGCTGGCTGTGGACGATACAGTGCATTTCATGCACAACTTCCGCCGTTACTACCAGCAAAGCGGCGACGCCCGTGAAGCGGTGCGAAGGACCCTTACAACTTCAGGCAGGGCCATGTTATTTACCACGGTGATTTTGGCAGCCGGCTTTTTCGTCCTGCTTCTGGCCGAACTTAACAGTACCATGAATTTCGGCATAATCACCGGATTCACCATCTGCATGGCGCTACTGGCCGACTTTTTTCTGGCGCCGGCCATGATGACCCTGCTTACCCGAAAAGACAGTCGGAATGTCCGTAAACATGGTAAAAAAGCCAAGTAGAATAGTATGACGCAAAAAGAATGCAATTGCGAAATCGTCAAAACTCAACAACATCCATCTAAAGACAATGGGAGAACGAAAAGGACTGAAAGTCCGGATAAGGGCCAAATAAACCCGTTTTTTTCGTGCTCGTGCTCGTGCTCGTGCTCGAAAAAGAAACATAATTATGTATTTGATCATGAATACAAAAAAGATCGATTACGATTACGAGCACGAGCACGAAAATAATAAATACGACCTAAAGCTGATCGTCTAAAAGACAATCGTATTACGATCAAAAACCATGGCGCCTTTTATCAATACATTCAGTAATTATTACACGGCAAAGTACGGAGCACCGGTCGGCAAGATCACTCTGGACGCAGGCCGCACCTGCCCCAACCGGGAAAAAGGAGGCTGCATTTACTGTTCAGCCGAAAGCTTCACCCCCTTCTACCTTGAAAAGAATGACTCCGTTGCTACACAGCTTGAAAAAGGAAAAGCCTTTCTTCACAAAAGAAAATTCACCAAGTTTTTTTCCTATTTCCAACAAGAAACAACCACTGCCGCACCCTTGGCCGAACTTCTCGCACAGCTGCGCTCTTCGGTATCTGATCCGGATTGTATCGGGCTCATCATCAGCACCAGGCCTGATTATATAAAAGAGGAATTTCTAACCGAATTTGCCACGTTTGCTGCCGACAACAAGGAAATTCTCATTGAACTCGGTCTGCAGTCAGCCCATGAAAAAACACTCCGTTTCTTGAATCGCAATCACACATTTGAGGATTTTGTAAACGCTGTCGGCAAAATCAGAAAGGCTGCAGCCAATAAAATTGGGGTCCATCTCATTCTCGGTCTGCCCGACGAAACATTCGCGGACATGCTGAAAACAGTGCAAGCAGTTTGCAATCTTGGCATTGATTACATTAAATTCCATCATTTGCAGGTGATCAGGGACACGCCGCTTGAAAGACTTTACAGCAACAGGCCCTTCACAATATATTCACCGGCAGAATATCTGGAGACGCTAGCCAGACTTCTCGCCCAGGTACCGAGGCATATCGTGCTGCACCGCCTGTGGAGCACCGCCGCACCTAAGCTGCTTGTGGCTCCGCAGTGGAAGATGTCTGCCTACGAACTGAATGCTCTGCTTATGAAAATCATGAAAGAACAGGATTTATATCAAGGGAAATACATACACCATGAGTAATCCGAAAACACCACCTCCGGCAAAGCTCATTGCCTCCATCATCTTTCAGGGGGAAGCACCTGGAAGGGAAACAGCAACAATGCAAAAAGTTTTACATGCATTGTCAAAGGAAATCGGGACCATTGACTATCAAAGCTCCATAATGCCCTTTACCCATACAGCATACTACAACAGGGAAATGGGGGATTTTCTCCTCCGCACATTCATCTCATTCAAGGAGCTTGTGCAGAGGGACCTGCTGGTGGACATCAAGCTGTTAGCAAATGGTGTGGAAAAAAAATTTACCGATGCATACGGCAAGAGAATGGTTAACATTGATCCGGGACTGCTTTCGCCGGAAAACCTCATTCTTGCCACCGGCAAGAACTTTACCCACCGAATTTACCTCCATAGAGGTATTTTTGCCGAAGTGACCCTTATCTATCAGAATAAACAATTTACCACCTTGCCATGGACATATCCTGACTATAGTTCAGCAGAAGTCACGGCGATTCTAACCGGTATACGCAATCAGTTGCTGGTCGATCTTCAAAATTTGGAATCCTGAGCCCTACATGACGTTTACTAAAAATATCCTGCTCATCAATCCTTTTGTCTATGACTTCACCGCCTTTGATTACTGGGCCAAGCCCAAGGGTTTACTGGAGGTCGGCAAAATTTTCACCGAACTGGGATTTACTGTCGAACTCATTGACTGCCTTTGCAAGGAAGACAAAGATATGGCGGCCTTTGCCCGGCAAAGGTCCGGTATCCAGCAGGCCCTGGTCAAGCAGTATGGGACCGGCCGCTGTTGTCGCCAAGAGATTGAAAAACCGCCCAACATGAATACGATTGCCCGTAGAATGTACCGTTTTGGCATTCATCCTGATCTTCTCCGGGAGCGCCTAAAAAATCTCAAAACCAAACCTACACTTATCGGAGTGAGCGGCATCATGACTTACTGGTGCCGAGGCGTTAAGGAAACCATCGCCATTGTAAAAGATATTTTCCCCTACACACCGGTGGTCCTGGGCGGTATTTACCCGAGCCTCATCCCGGAACATGCAAGAGAATATAGCGGCGCCGACATTATCTTCAGCGGCAAAGTTACAAAAGAAAGGCTTATATCGCTTCTGCAACAGACAGGATTGTGCACTACGATTAGCGGCCGCACTGACCACGCAGATACTTGCTTTTTCTATCCATACCCGGACCCGTCTTACGGAGTGATTAACCTTTCTGAGGGATGCCCGAAAAATTGCACTTACTGTGCATCAAAAATTCTGCGCCCCCATTACACCGGCCATAATGTTGAAATGGCTCTTCAGGAAATCAAATTTTTTGCCGATCAAGGCATACAGGATATCGCCTTTTATGATGACGCCCTGCTTTTTCAAAAAGAAAAACGTCTTCTACCCTTCCTCGAGCAAGTGGTTGACGAATTTCCCCTTCTCAGATTCCACACTCCCAACGGCATGCATCTCGATCTGCTGGATAACAAAACAGCAGACCTGATGTATAGAGCGAATTTCAAAACGCTGCGCTTCGGCTTTGAAACAGCACAGCCGGAATTGAGCATACGTACCGGCCTTAAGATACGGCTTCACAATTGTAAAAATAAGATTGAAATCCTGAAAGAGGCAGGATTTACCAGAGAGCACATCGGCATCTATGTCATGATAGGTTTGCCTGGCCAAACTGTGGAAAGTGTGGAGGAGAGTCTTGAATTTGTCCGGAGTTGCAGGGTTAATGCCAATATCACTGAATTCTCACCAATCCCAGGAACAATTGAATTTGTTAATGCCCAACAAAACGCACCGGTTGATTTTACCGCAGATCCCGAGCTGCAAAATAATTCCCTTCTCCCCCTGCGCGACCGGACCTTCAGTTTCGATGTGGTCAACAGGCTCAAAAATATCTGCTATAGGGCACCACGAAAATCCGCAATATCTGACCATCAAATGCCCTCAGTGAACCGCTACTTCATGCTAAACCAGGGTAAAAATTAAACACAAAAAATTTAGCAGCTTAGAGCATAACTTCAATCTTTTGTCCGTACATTTGGCACTTTTCTATTGCCGTATCTCAAGTTACATTTTAAAATACATAGTGTTAAGGAACAGATAAAATTATTGCTTTGCTTCTAGTATATAGGCTTTCTGTTTTTTACTACTGGGGAAGAGGGGGAGTGATGATGTTTGAAAAAAGATTACACCAGCGTCTGCCTTTAGTTCTTCAAGTTATTCTAAAATTCAAAAACGGAAAAATCCTGCAATGTCAGACGAAAAATATCAGTTTCGGCGGCATGCGGGTAGATCCCGCCCATGATCTGGCATTTAATCCTGGCGAACAGATTGATTGCATACTGAAACTGCCAGAGGAAAGACGTGGCGTTGTCATAGACTTTGAATGCACGGAGTGCTATGCAAATGCCACGGGTATCGGTTTGCAGTTTCAAACCATGGATCTCATCAACTACAACCATTTCAAATGGTTAATGGTCGCGAACCATCCTGAACCTGCAAGGCTCATGGACGAGCTTTATGAAAATCCAGGTATTATGGAAAGAGAGCTTGTGGTAAATTCACTGTGCTTATAAAATCCGTGTAGTGCTTTTACCAAAAAAACGATAACAAGCCTTTTCATCCCGGATTTTTTTGCAGGGAGCACAGATGGGGATAAAGGCTGGAAAATTTTTCTTTCCAGCGATGGATTTCCTTAAGCTCTTCGGCATTCTTGTTTTCAGTGACACCTGCAAGGTCTCGACGACCGTCCCCAGCGTCCCTTCTTCATTGAAGACCGGCAACGCATCAAAGATTATATAGCGCTTTCTGCCGCCGAGATTGTCGTACAACCCCTCGGTGTGCAAGCCATCCGAGCCAAGGGCGGGGCTTGTCCATATTTGTTGTATAATTCTTTAATCCTTGAAAATTCGCCTGAGATCACTATTCAAAAAACCAGTTAAGTATCCCTCCTAAGTCACGTCTATTTGGCCATTCCACACATTGCCATTGTTTGCAATCACTTGAATCATATGGAATTCTCACCTATACTAATAGGTGGAATGTTTTCTTGCAGACCGCTCCTGAGATCCTGTGACAACTGATATGGCACTGCCTATGGAAAAAGAAACAACAGACAATACTATCTCCGTGCAGGAGTTGCAGGTTGTCAAGGATGTCATAACATCGTTTCTCACTGCCTTCAAAAACTATGGGCTCTACCCGGAAGAACACGAAACCTCAAAAAAATTCTTGGCAAATATCAAGACCAATCTTGAAACATTCCTGAACGCCCACCACAACCTCCGGTTTCAAGTGGAGAAGGAACGTCTCCTCTACAAAACAGAAACCATTCATCAAGGACCTGCCTCCGATGAAAACTTTGCCTTTCTGCTTTACCGGGACGGCATCAAATGGATTGAATTTCAAAAAAACCTGGAACAAAAGGAAATCACCTCCTTATTGAAGATCCTCAACCATTACAGGATCCTTCAGGATGACCCGGAAGGCGATATTGTAACAGCCCTGTGGGAATCGGAATTCCCTCATATTCGTTATGAGGCCTCGGACGATCTCTGGATGTCCGAACCGTTGCTGGATTTTTCCCAGCTGAATGTTGACGGTAGGGAAAGTCTTGAGCAGGAACAATCCGAGGAACAACAATCGCAAGAAGAAGAGGAAGATACCGAAGAAGGCAATGAAAAATCCGAAGGCCAGAAAGGCGGTATACCATTAAGTATTGCCGCTCAATCTGCTGATAGCTCCCTCTGGGAACTGAGTCCTCAGGAAATGGCTGCCCTGGAACAATTGATCAGAGAGGACAAAAATCGGGATACCATAACGGATACTCTGGATCTGTTGATGATTATCCTCAAGGAAGAGGATGATAAAGAAAATTTAACGGATATTCTCAGCTTTCTTAAGGACGAATTCAAGGATATCCTTAAACAGCAGGAGTTTCATTTTGCGGTAGAATTTCTCAAAAGCATCTATGGATTTTATCGGTACTGCAAAGCTGAAAAAAAATGGTTCTTGCCCCCATTTGTCGCATTTATTAGATCGATCTCCAGTTCGCAGACTCTTGCCAGCTTGTTACCGACCCTGCAAACGATAAACACTTTAGAAGAAAGTCAGAAGGCATTCTTATCAAAACTCCTTGTTTCCATGCAACCTTTAGCAATTGAGGCCCTGAGTCCAATGCTGTCCGAAATCTCTTCGGAGCAAAATCGAGACTTCCTGATTACCATCATCACTGCGCTGGCAAAAAAGGATATGAGCCCCCTGGAGTCATTGATGGATAGTGATGATGAAATGATGGTTCAGAGGATTATTCCTGTCCTGGGGCAACTGGGAAGTCCGAAAACCATTGACCTCCTCCTTAACAAACTGCTCTGCCATGAAAACGATCGCATTAGACACGAAGCGCTCAGAGCAATTATCAGGAAAAATTACCAGGATTTCAAAAAACTCTATTTCCTTATTGATGATTCCAGTGAAAAAATCCGTTATCTCTTTCTCCAGTATATGGGGCAAAATCGAAGCACAGTAAATGAGGATTTCCTCCGACAATATCTTGAAAAACAGGAACATAGGGTTAAAACCGATGATCATATCCTGGCCTGTTACAGAGCACTTGGACGATGTGGTTCCGAGCGCTCGGTCCCCTATTTGCGACGCACCCTATTGAATTGGTCAGGTGGCTTATTAGCACTCGGCTCCACCGCCCACCAACAGGGAGCAGCTCTGGCCCTTAAAACTTTGGGCACTGAAAACAGCAAAGCAGCTCTTGAGGAAGCTTCTAAAAGTCTCGTGCCAAATATACGCAAAGCGTACCGTAGGGCCATAGAGGAATAACATGTCTGATACGTTGCAACCGCGGGATACTTTTCCTAATCATTCTGAAAAATATATGGGAGAGCAATTTCTTATTGCCTTGAACAGCCTTGTCCAGACAATCAGGATCCACCAGGACAATAACCAACTCGTAAAAGATTGCGTTAAAAAATTTACCGACTCTGTCCACCATCTCATCAGTGATGATGACTCTTTGACTATTCAGGTTTATGGCGGCAGGTTTTATTTCCAGGACGAGAAGCTAACTCTCCGTAAAAAAAGCGAGCAACTTTTCAAAAATATGCTGCAGTATTTTGAGAAACGAGGTCTGCAGGAAATGTGCATTTATCAATCTATCACCAATGCCGCAAGTGAACAGATTCTTACTTTTGCACGCCTTCTGAACCAGGCTGAGCATGAAGAAAAACCTTTGGATTGGCTCATCCACAGAGTTGAGGAAGAAGATCTCCCATGGGTTATTATCGAACACCCGGATGAACAAGACGCGCCAGAAACGGACGATTCTCCGGTCGAACAAGATAAAAAAGAATTATCCGTTCAGGAACGTAAGGACAGGGGACGGAAAGATTACTCCTATGCGTTAGCATCAATTAAGGAGATGGGCCAAAAACTATTCACTAAAAAGCGTTCCGGCATCAGGAAGGGAGTACGGATTGTCCAAAACATGGTGGAACACCTTATACAGGATGAGTCCATATATCTGACCTTGAGCACCATTAAAGTTTATGACGACTATACGTACACCCATTCAGTGAATGTGGCGATCCTTTCCATGTGCCTCGGAAAGCATATTAAGTTGCCGAAGCCTGCCATGGAAAGGCTTGGGATTTGCGGACTGTTTCATGATCTTGGCAAAATATGGCTGCCCCCGGATATTCTCAACAAGCCCGGCAAGCTGAATGATCAAGAGTTTAAAGAAATTCAAATGCACTCGCTCAATAGTGCCCGCCTCATTGTCAGGCTCAGAGCTTCCCGTGACCGCAAGGCCAAAATCCTTCTTGCTCCGTTCGAGCACCACCTCAAATATAATCTGCAAGGCTATCCCTTTGTCCAGTGGCAAAAACCAATAAGTCTTTTTGGCCGTATCCTGGCAATAGCTGATGTTTATGACGCCCTCACTTCAGCAAGGGTATATCGTTCTGAACCTTTGACTCCGGATCAAGCCCTAGCAAAAATGCAGGAAGGCAGCGGTACAGACTTTGATCCACTTCTGCTCAAGGTTTTTATCAACATGCTCGGAGTGTACCCCCTCGGCACCCTGCTTCTTCTCGACAATGGGATTATGGGACTTGTATCTGGTGCATCTGAGTCGGAAGAACTGGACCGGCCTCGAATTTTATTGCTGGAGCCGGATGGTCAAAGGGGCTTTGTGAAAGGCGCAGAGGTGGACCTTAGGGAACGGCATCCGCAAACCGGGGACTTTCTGAGAAATGTTGTCCAATCTGTGCACCCGTCAGCGTATGGGATACAACCCGCCCAATATCTTCTGCAGGAATGACCAAAATTCTGTCGTAGCAATTGAATATGCCGGCCCTTCCTTACTCCCTGCAAGCCACAGAAACTTTTTTCTCTACCATATCCACCACCGGCAGGTCGGGAATTGTCTCAAGACCATAGGTTTCCAGCAAATCAATGTCTTCCGGCACTGCACCTAATATGCTTTCAGCAATACCCTGGTCAGCTTGGCGATAACGGAGCCTGGCAATAACAGTGAG
>CALZHT010000054.1:21362-28064 GCA_945787445.1 uncultured Desulfobulbaceae bacterium | reverse complement strand
AATGAGGAGGATACGTTATCATGTCGTTCAGCAAACCAAATAGAAGTGCCGCCACCCTCACCACTACCCGAGTTGATCCCGCCCCGGTATCAGGAATTTGCGTGACCTGTGTTGACGGTTGCGAGGGACCCTGCGAAATCGGTCGCTCTGCCCTCAAGGGCAGGGAAGTCATCTATCCGATGCCTTTCGGAACTACCACTTCAGGTTCCGAAAAAGATTACCCTGTTGATTTTTCCCATTTCAACATCCAGGGAACGGCAGTCGGTGCGGTGGGCGTTGAGCCCGACCCGGACATTGCTACCTTCCCGGCCGTTGATACCACCACAGAACTCGGCGCGGACAGCAGCATCAAGTTGAATTTTCCTGTTTTCACCGGCGCTGTGGGGTCAACGGATATTGCCCGGATCAACTGGGAGGACATGGCTATCGGCGCTGCAATTTCCGGTGTAATCGTGGTGGCGGGTGAAAATATCTGCGGGATGGATTCCAAGGCGGAGTTTCAGAACGGAAGGATTGTCAAGTCTCCTGAAATGGAAAGGAGGATAAACGCCTTTAAACAATGGTATGACGGCACCGGTGGCATCATTGTCCAGGCGAATGTGGAAGACACCAAACTGGGCGTCCCGGAATATGTGATCGAAAAACTGGGCGTTGAGATTTTTGAATTGAAGTGGGGGCAAGGCGCCAAAGACATCGGCGGAGAAGTCAAACTGCATTCCCTTGAACGGGCTCTTGAGCTTAAAGAGAGAGGGTATATCGTCCTGCCCGACCCGACGAATCCCGCTGTCCAGGAAGCCTTCAAGGCTGGAGGCATCACCGAGTTCGAGCGGCATTCCCGGCTCGGCATGGTGGACGAGGAGGCCTTCCATAAATCAGCTGAGCATCTCCGTTCCACTGGCGCCAAATATGTCACCTTGAAAACAGGCGCCTATCGTCCGGCTGACCTGGCGCGGGCCATTAAATACTCCTCGGATGCCAAGATCGATCTGCTCACTATCGATGGAGCAGGCGGCGGCACAGGAATGAGCCCGTGGCGGATGATGAACGAATGGGGCATCCCAACCGTGCAACTGGAATGCCTCGCCCATCAAATGTGCGAGCGGATGGCCGCCAAAGGTGCCTATATTCCTCCTATCGCAATTGCCGGAGGCCTTTCCCTTGAAGACCATATTCATAAAGCCATTGCCCTTGGGGCTCCCTATGTGAAGGCCATCTGTCTCGGCCGGGCCATTATGACCGCCGCCATGGTCGGCAAGACCCACGGCAAGCTCATGGCTGAAAAGATGGAACTGGAGGGAGAGGATGTCTCCGAGGGTTTTGTGCGCCTCTTTGCCGTCGGTGCTGAACTCAAAGAGCGTTACGGTAAAGATTTTGACAAGATTCCGGCAGGCGCCATCGGTATGTATTCGTACATTGACAGGATGAAGCAGGGGCTTCAGCAGCTCATGGCAGGATCAAGGAAGTTTGCCCTCAAATATATTAACCGCGACGATCTGGTGTGTCTGACCAGGGATGCTGCAGATATTTCCGGTATCCCTTATGTCATGGACTCTGACAGGGAAGAAGTCGATAAGATCTTAGGATGAAAATCAAACGAGCGAACCGTTCTCCTTAAGTGTAATAATCGTAATTTTAATTTGGTTTAAATAACAACCAAGAGAGGTAACAGAGGAATGATTAATTCAATATGTAAACTTAATTGTGCTTCATGTTTTGCTAAACCTGTTTGTGCAGTTGGCGCAATTATTGAGCAGCAGGGTTCAATCTATGTGGAAACCGATAAATGCATCGGATGTGGTTGCTGCCGCACGGCCTGCGTTAGTTTTGGCTATGACCAGGCCTTGAAAGAAAAAACGGTCGAGTGGCTGAAGGGCGAAGCCTAGCCCAGGATTGGCAGATAAATTTTCTTTCCTTATCTTTCAGAAGTAAGGGGAAATCTTTGCCCGGTTCCAGTCGAAAGTGATCCGGCACCGAATTATGATTTCCGGGTGCGGAAAATTGTATTGAGGGGGGAGATAAAGCAATGAATGGTTGGATCGGACGTTGTCTGAGAGTGAATCTGACCGAAGGTAAACACCGGATTGAAGAAATTCACCCCCAGATACTGAATAAGTTTTTGGGCGGACGCGGCCATGGGGTCAAGATTTTTTCTGACGAAGTGAGCCCGCAGACGGATCCTCTTTCACCTGACAACAAGCTCATTTTTGTATCGGGCCCGCTAGTGGGAACCGGGGCGATAACAGGGGCTTCGTGCAATGTCGTAACCAAATCTTCTCTTACCGGCGCATTGGCCTGTGCCAAGATGCGAGGCCATTTTGGTGCGGAGCTGAAATTTGCCGGATTTGATATGATCATCGTCGAGGGGAAGGCCGAAGGTCCGGTTATCCTGTCTATCCGGGATGACAAGATCAAGATTGATCCGGCCCTTGAATACTGGGGACGATCCACATCGGAAACCGAGGCGTTGTATAAAAGGAATATGGGGGATCCGTGGGCGGCCCGCGAGACATTCCTGGCTGGAATAGGTCCGGCCGGGGAGCAGCTTCTTCCACTGGCCAATATTGTCAATGACCGGTTTTTGTCAGTAGGTGGCGCTGGTATCGGCGCTGTCATGGGTTCCAAGAATTTGAAAGCCATTGCCGTCAAGGGTCAGCATTCCCTGCACGTGGCCGACGGCAGCCGTTTTGTGCAGGTGATCAACACCATGATCAACAAACTCAACAGCGCCTCGCTTACCTCCCAGTCCATGTCCCAATGGGGTACCGCTTTTCTGGTGGGACTCTGCCATCAGAAAGGAATACTGCCCCAGAATAATTTCCGACTGGGCACGCTCTCCCTGAAAAACATCGGCACCGAGGCGTTAAACAGCGCCTTTGCTTTACGGAGCCGCAGTTGCTTCGCCTGTCCGGTCGGCTGCATCAAGAAGACCGATGTCAAACATCCGGCTTACGAGGGCAGGGGAATGGTGCCGACCTATCTTGCCATCGGCGCCTTGGGCGTCAACTGCGGGGTCAATGATTTGGCTGCCATCGGCATGGCCAACATGATCTGCGCGGAAATGGGGCTCGATCCGGTGGCTGCCGGCGGCATGCTGGCAACGGCCATGGAACTGATCGAGCGAAAAACCGTCACCCCGGAGGAACTCAAAATCGACCTGCGGTTTGGCAACAGTGATGCAATGCTGGAGGCGTTGCGCATGATTTCCACGAAAAAAGGGCATGCCAAACGGCTTGGTCAAGGCGGCAAGGCCTTGGCGGAATCGGCGGAGCGGCCGGACCTCTTCATGGGCGTCAAAGGGCTTTCGTTGGCGCCTTTCGATCCCCGTGCCATTCAAGGCCTGGGACTCCATTTCGCCACCTGCAACTACGGTCCCCATCATCTCTATGGCAACACCTTTATTGATGAACTTCTGAATGTGCACGAAAAGCTCGATCCATGGGATGCGGAAGGCAAACCGCTTCTGGTCAAGCGCTTTCAGGACACCACAGCGGTAATGGATTCCCTGGGATTGTGCAGCTGGCCGCTCATGGGACTGAAATTCAATAATTACATTCCCATGACCAACAGTTGCCTCGGAACGGAGTATAAGGCGGACGATCTGATGGCCATCGGTGAACGGATATGGAACTTGGAAAGGACTTTCAACCTAAGAGCGGGACTTACCAGTAACGACGACACCCTCCCGGAACGCTTTGTAACGGAGCCCATTGCCGATGGGCCCGGTCAGGGTCAGGTCAGCCGGGTCAATGAAATGCGGCCGGAGTATTATCATTTAAGGGGTTGGAACGAAAACGGGGAGCCGTTGCCGGAAACCTTGAGTGCCCTGGGACTGGAGGAACATAACTGATCACGGAGTAAGGCAACCACTTATCAGCTCTGACAAACCTATTGTAAGCGTTCACAGGGATCTCATATCCGCGAAAGAGGCCTGTGAACTGTACCGGTTCTACGTGAATAGGCCGATGACAAAGGAGATGCACCCTGAACAGCGGGCATAAAAGGCCCCTGTGAACGCTTATGGAGGAACAATAATGGCACGAATACGTATAGATCATGCCAAGTGCACCGGGTGCAGACATTGCGAGACCGCCTGTTCGCTCAACCATGTGCCGAATACGGTCAATCCGCGACGAGCACGCATCCGGGTGATGCGGGATGGGACCCGTTATTATCCCGTGATCGCAGGCCCCTTTGTCGATGCAGCCTGCACATCGAAACTCTTTATCGAGACAGGCGACCATGCATACGACCAGTGTGCGCTCTGCCGGGCCTCCTGTCCGGAAAAACCCTATTTTATCGAGGCGGAAACAGGGATCCCGTTGAAATGCGATTTCTGCGGGATCCCGCCGGCCCCGTCCTGCGTGCGGTGGTGCAACAGCGGGGCGTTGGAGCTGGTGGAAGAGTGATTTGAAATTTCGGATTCCGGATTTTAGATTAAAAACAAATCTGCAATCTAAAATCTAAAATCGCGCGAATCAACGCCTGTTATTTTTTTGATTGTAAACAACTTTTATTAACATCGACAAAAAGTTGTCGATATGAGGGCGCTAAGCGCTTAAATGAGTCATGCGAGATGAATATTACTGCCGGCAATGAGAAACTCGTCGGCGCCGTAATGGTTGTCGGAGGCGGGATTGCCGGGATACAGTCCGCCATGGACCTGGCCGAGGCAGGCTTCTATGTCTACCTGATGGAGAAGTCGTCGGCCATCGGCGGGATCATGGCCGGTCTGGACAAGACATTTCCCACCAACGACTGCGCCATCTGAATTCTGGCGCCCAAGCTGGTGGAGGCCGGTCGGTCTCCCAACATCGAGATTATCACCAACGCCGAAATTCTGGATGTCACCGGCGAGCCGGGAAATTTCCGCGTCACGGCCGAACTGCGGCCCCGGTATGTGGACACCGCGATATGTACGGGCTGCGGGATCTGCTCCCAGTACTGCCCGGTCACCCTTCCCGACTCCCATAATCAGAATCTCTCCACGCAGAAAGCGATCGATATCCTCTATGCCCAGGCCATACCGTCAACCTATTCCGTCCACCCCGGCTTCTGCCTGTTTCTGAACAAAAAGGAATGCAAACAATGCACCCGCGCCTGCCAGGCCGGGGCCATTGATTTCAACCAGAAATCCAAACGTTCCGTATTCGATGTCGGCGCCGTTATTCTTACTACCGGATTTGCGGAGTTCGATCCGACCAAGATCGACGCATATGCTTACAAAAACTCCGCCAATGTTGTCACAGGTCTCGAATTCGAGCGTATATCCAGCGCCTCGGGTCCGTACGGCGGAAAAATTTCTAGGCCCTCGGACCTTGAGAAACCTCAAAAAATCGCCTTTGTGCAGTGCGCCGGGTCCAGAACCTCGAACTCGGGCAAGCCCTACTGTTCGTCGGTATGTTGCAAATACGCGGTAAAAGACGCCATTGTGGCCCTGGAGCATGAGCCGGACTTGGACATCACCATTTTCTTCATGGATATGCGCCTGCCCGGCAAGGGGCTGGAAGTCTTTTACGACCGGGCCCGGGAATCCGGCATCCGGTTCATCCGTTCCAGGGTCTCGCGGATCAAGAGGGTCCCGGATACCGAAGACCTGGTTGTCAACTATGTAACAGAGGACGGAAAGCTCTGCCGTGAGACTTACAACCTGGTTGTCCTGCCCATGGCGCTGATCCCGGGGACAGGCAATTACTCCCTGGCCAAGGCAGCCGGGTTCGAGCTCAATCAGTACGGCTTTTGCCGGTCCGATCTCCTCTCTCCCCTTGAAACCACACGGAAAGGGATCTATGCGGCAGGCGGCTTTCAGGGGCCCATGGCCCTGCCCGACGCGGTCATGCAGGCAGGCGGCGCGGCAGCCGGAGTTGCCGAGTTCCTTGCCCCGGCACGGAACACCCTTGTCGCGACCAAGCCCTTTCCGGATGAACGCCCGGTTGACGATGAACCGTTGCGGATCGGGGCCTTTGTCTGCAACTGCGGCAAGAATATCGCTGGTGTCGTTGATGTGGCCGAGGTCAAACAATATGCCGCCACCCTTGGCGACGTGGTCGTAAGTGTAGACAATCTCTATTCCTGTTCCGAAGACGCACAGGTCCTGATCAAAGAGACCATCGCGAACAATAAGCTCAACCGGGTGGTGATTGCCGCCTGCACGCCTCGGACCCATGAACCTTTGTTTCAGGAGACCGCCCGTGAAGCCGGACTGAATCGGTGTCTTGTGGAAATGGTCAATATCCGTGACCAGTGTTCCTGGGTCCATTCCCACGAAAAAGAAGCCGCCACCTGTAAGGCCAAGGACCTCATACGCATGGCCGTGGCCAAGGCCGGACTGATACGGCCCCTCGCCGAACCGCTTATCGACGTTACCCCCAAAGGCCTGATTATCGGCGGCGGACTTGCCGGGATGACCGCGGCGCTCTCCCTGGCCGACCAAGGATTTACCTGCTGTCTGGTGGAGAAGAAGGACCAATTGGGCGGCAATCTCCTTCATATCCGCTACACACTGGAAGGCGAAGATTCGCAGGCGTTCCTGGCGGATATGGTTGACCGGGTAAACAACCATCCCCTGATCACGGTCTTTACCAAAGCCGAAGCGGAAAGCGTGTCCGGGTTTGTGGGCAATTTCCGAACCGTGATTGCCTACGGCCCGGATGAGGAGAGGCTGAAGCGGGAAGTCGAGCACGGCATCATCGTTCTGGCCACCGG
>CALZHT010000054.1:0-21332 GCA_945787445.1 uncultured Desulfobulbaceae bacterium | reverse complement strand
GTTGTCATGATCCAGTGCGTCGCGTCCCGTGACGACAGCCATCCCTATTGCAGCGGCATCTGCTGTTCCATGGCAATCAAGAACGCGATCAGGATAAAGGAAATCAATTTCTCGACCCAGGTTTACATTCTCTACCGGGACATGCGGATGACCGGCTTTTATGAAGACTATTACACCAAGGCCAGAAAGGCGGGGGTCGTCTTTATCCGCTACAGCCGGGACAACAAACCGGATGTGGCTGCCGGGGGGGACAAACTCAGGGTGACGGTAAGAGACCCCATTATCGACGCCGATTACGTTATCGATGCAGATTGTGTTGCCTTGAGCACCGTCATCGAACCGCCGGAAAACGAGGGACTGGACGCGATATTGCCCGTGCCCCGCTCGGCCGAAGGGTTTTATCTGGAATCCCACGTGCAGTTAAAGCCCGTGGATTCCTATATTGACGGCATCTATATCTGCGGCATGGCCCATTTCCCGAAATCAATCGACGAATCAATCGCCCAGGCAAAGGCTGCGGCTTCCCGAGCCTCCATCCTGCTTGCCAGGGGGTATGTCAAGGCGGAACCCATCGTGGCATCCTGCAATGAAGACGTTTGCATGGGCTGCGGAATCTGTGAATCCTTCTGCCCCTATTCCGCAATAGACATTGTAAAAAAGGCCAAACGGAAAAAGGCGGAAATCATTGTGGCGGCCTGCAAGGGTTGCGGAGTGTGCGCCTCCTATTGCCCTGCCAAGGCAATAAACGTGGGCAGGTTTACTGACGAACAGATCTACGCCCAGATCAGGGCGTTCGGGGGTGAATGAGCAGTGAATCAATGTTAGTAACGTAAGATTTTTTTACCGGTATGGACAGGTTTTCGAATATCTAAAAAAGCATTAATCGAATGACGAACAATCGAACAAAAGCTATATCAAATTTGATTCCTTGATAGATGAATGTAACCAGCTCGTATCAATTTTTGTGGCAAGTGTGAGGACCGCAAAGAAAAAGAAATAATGATTCGATTGTTGCTGTTAGCAATTCCGTTCGAATGCTCGTCGCTCGAATGATCGTCATTCGATTGTTGCAGTTAGTTTTTATCTCAGGGATATTATTCGTTGTTAAGTTAACGACATTGAGTTGTGAATAATGAGCAGTGAGTAGTTGTCAGGTTGTATCAAACTAGGGGAAAAATATGGTTTACGAACCGAAAATTTTAGGCTTCCTGTGTCACTGGTGCTGTTATGCCGCTGCTGACGCGGCCGGCGTCGGCCGGCTTCAGTATCCGCCCCATATCAGGACGATCAGGGTAATGTGCACCGGCCGGATCGAGCCGGCCTTTGTGCTGCAAGGCTTATTGAACGGCGCCGACGGCATATTCACCGGCGGCTGACATCTTGGCGAATGCCATTACCGGTCCGGTAATTACGAAGCCATCAACAAATTCGCCCTGCTCAATCTGGTCCTGGAAAACCTGAGGATCAATCCGGAACGGGTTACCCTCAAATGGGTATCCGCAGCCGAAGCGCCCCGATTTGTTGAAAAAATAAGCGAGTTTACACAGAAAATTCGAGAGCTAGGCCCGCTTGGCGAACAAGAGGGGCTCGACCGCGAAACCATGCTGCGCAGGATAGAGGCTGCAAGGCTGGCAACCGAGAACATGAAGCTGCGGATGGGTTTTGCCAGACAGGCAAAACAAATGAATAAGGAAGGGGCGCACGGAACCTTCCCAGCCGAGGAAAAGTTAACGGCCACCTTTACCAACGAAATGATCCTGTATGAAACTCTCCTCTGTTTCAGGGAACGGGAACGCCCGGTCGCGGAGCTGGCAGACCTGCTCGCCGTTTCCGAGGACCAGGCGGCGGTCGCTATTGAGACCTTGAAAAAGAAAAGAATGACATACTCGAAAAAATCGTTGTAGCAACAGGTCCATCATGAAACATAAACATGTTACAACGTAATAACTCGATGAAATCGTATTTTTTACGATTTCATCAAAAGAATGCTGAATGGAGCCGCCCGTGGATAAAGTGCTTGCCGAAAAAACGGATCCCGAATTCAAGAACCGGATTGCCGAAAAGATCGGGCTTGAGGAAATCAAGCCGTGCTATTCCTGCGGCTCGTGCACAGGCGTCTGCCCGGTTCGGGAAGTTATCGATGACTTCGACCCCCGCCGTATCATCCATATGATCGTGCTGGGTATGCGGGAGGAAGTGTTGTCCTCGGACCTCATCTGGTTTTGCTGTTTATGCAATTCCTGTTATTTTGTCTGCCCGCAGGGGATCAGGTTCAGCAGAATCGCCAGGGAACTGCAAAAGATGGCCTTAGCTGAAAACTATATTGACGACGCCTTTCTCAAGAAACTGGAATCAATCAACCCCCATCTTAACAACCTGTGCCGCCGGACAATGTTCAGCAAGGTCAAAGAGGGCCTGAGGGGAACCCATACCATGCCGTGCTGGCGGCAGGAAGGAAAATAAGGATATGGACTGCGACAGGATTGACAGCATACTGGAATCGTACGGCTACGATCATTCAGCTATTATCAGCATAATGCAGGATGTCCAGGGTATTGAGAACTATATCCCTGAAGAGGCCCTTCGCTATATATCCGAAAAAATGGAGCTCAACCTGGCCAGGATTTTCGACATCGCCACGTTTTACAAGGCCTTCAGCCTGGAGCCCAGAGGCCGGCATACGATAAAACTCTGCTGCGGCACCGCCTGCCATCTCGGCGGCGCCGCCCAGAACCTTGACCAGCTGAAAAGGACCTTGAGAATCGAAGAGGGGGGGACCACGGAAGACCGCCTCTTTTCGCTGGAAACGGTCAACTGCCTCGGCACTTGCGCCCTGGCGCCGGTCGTTGTTGTGGAAGAAGACTACTATGACTCGGTAAAGCCTGGCAGCCTGGGAAAAATATTATCAACCTACAGTTCCGATTCAGAGGATTAAGGTTTGGAACGTATTACCAGCATAGCTGATCTCGAAGACCTGCGGAACTCTATCTTTGCGAAAAGGGATCCGGCCATGATCAGCATCAGGCTGTGCAACACCGGCTGCCGGGCCAGGAAATCCGTGAAGGTTTTCGAGTCCCTGGAGCAGGAGATAAGGGAACAAGGCCTGGAAAGGAAGGTCGCGGTCAAAAGGACCGGCTGCCAGGGCTTCTGCGAGATGGGGCCGGTCATGGTCGTTGAGCCTGAGAATATCTTCTACTGCCGGGTGAAGCCCAAAGACGTTGCCGAGATCGTGGCCGAGACCGTTCAAGCGGGCAATGTTGTCGAGCGGCTTTTATGGAAGGACCCCGATTCCGGAGAGCCGGTCGTTCATGAAAGGGATATCCCTTATTATAAAAAACAGCAGAAAAATATCTCCAACAGCACCGGAAGAATCGACCCGACCGAGATTGAGGAATATATTGCTGTCGGCGGCTATTCCGCCCTGAGCAAGGTTTTGTCAACCATGCAGCCGGCCGAGGTAGTGGACACGGTTGTCGCCTCCGGTCTGCGGGGACGGGGCGGCGGCGGCTTTCCCACGGGCCTTAAGTGGCGCCTTTGCGCGGCGGCGCCGGGGGATGTCAAATACATTATTGCCAACGGCGACGAGGGCGACCCAGGCGCCTTCATGGACCGAAGCCTCATGGAAGGCGACCCGCACAGCATCATCGAGGGAATGATCATCGGCGCGTATGCAATCGGCGCCGGCCAGGGATTCATCTATGTAAGGGAAGAATACCCGATAGCCATCGAACACCTGTCCATTGCCATCCGGCAGGCCGAGGAATGCGGCCTGCTCGGCAATAATATTCTCGGCACCGGCCTGAATTTTTCCATAAATATCAACAAAGGCGCCGGCGCCTTTGTCTGCGGCGAGGAAACAGCGCTGATGATTTCCATCGAAGGCCGGAGCGGCACCCCACGATCGAGGCCCCCGTATCCTGCGATTGAAGGGTTGTTCGGCAAGCCGTCCGTCCTCAACAACGTCGAATCCTTCGGCAATATCACCCAAATACTTCTGAACGGTGCTGACTGGTATGCCGGGATCGGCACCGTTGGCAGCAAGGGGACAAAAATATTTTCCCTGGTCGGCAAGGTAAACAACACCGGTCTGGTCGAGGTGGAGATGGGTACCACCCTGCGTGAGATTATCTTTGACATTGGCGGCGGCATCAGGAACAACAGAAATTTCAAGGCGGTGCAGACCGGCGGCCCCTCCGGCGGCTGCATCCCGATCAGCAAGATTGACATGCCGGTGGACTACGACAGCCTGCGGGAGGCCGGGGCCATAATGGGCTCGGGCGGCATGATCGTCATGGACGAGACATCCTGTATGGTTGACGTGGCCAGGTATTTCTTGAATTTTCTGCTGTTCGAGTCCTGCGGCAAATGCGTGCCCTGCCGCGAAGGCATGCAGCAGATGCATGAGATCCTGACAAATATCTGCGAGGGACGCGGCGAAGAAAGCGACTTTGACCTCCTGACCGAACTCGCCAATTTCATGACCACGTCCTCTCTTTGCGGCCTGGGCGGCACGGCCGGCAACCCGGCCCTGAGCACCATCCGCTATTTCCGGCACGAATATGAAGACCATATCCATGAAAAAAAATGCCGGGCCGGTGTCTGCAAAAACCTGTTTACATACGCCATTGACGAAGAACTGTGCAACGGCTGTACGCTCTGCGCTGTGAAATGCCCGGAGGAAGCGGTATCAGGTATAAAGAAAGAGCCTCATACGATCGACACTGAAAAATGCATCAAATGCGGCATCTGCTTCAGTTCCTGCAAGCAGAAAGCGGTTGTCGCCGTGTAATTTTTATTTCCATACAAGTATGACGGACTCGTAAAAAGTCCGTCGTACCGCTTAAGATGGCTAAGCAAAAAATTCGATAGACAAGGAGCACCCCGCAAGGGGGTATAAATAGTGGGATCGCGGAAGCGGAAGCATATCCCGCCAGGTGGCGGGATTGAGCATTTCGCGAACCCGCTACGACGCCGTAAATCGAATTTTTTGCGACGCCATCAAGGATGAAGCAGTGAAAATACCTATAATAATTGACAACAGAATGGTCCAGATCGAGCAGGGAACCTTTATCATCGAGGCGGCCAAGAAGGCCGACATCGTCATTCCCACCCTCTGCTATCATGAGGCCATAAAGCCTTACGGCGCCTGCCGGCTCTGCATGGTTGAGGTTGTGCAGAACAGACAGCGGCGGCTGGTCACCTCCTGCAATTTTCCGGTGGAACCGGGCATGGAAATCTTCACCGATACGCCCGGGGTTAGGAAAATCAGGAAAACGATTGTCGAACTTCTGCTGGCCCGGTGCCCTGGTGTCTCCCTGCTCCAGACCATGGCCAGGCAGATGGGCATCGATCGGCCAAGACTCAAGAAAAGAAATGACAAGGAGTGTATCCTCTGCGGGCTTTGTGTTCGATTCTGCGAGGAGTCGGTCGGGGTCGGTGCCATCGGCCTTTCCAACCGCGGCACCGACCGCGAGGTGGCAACCCCTTTCAAGGTGGCATCGGATGTTTGTATAGGTTGCGGTTCATGCACATACATATGTCCAACCGGTTGCATTGAAATGCTGCCCGACGAAAAGACGCCCTGCCTGCGAAGCATGAAAATGGAAGGCCATTCCTGCCCTTCCTGTTCTAATAATTACCAGTGTGATTCCTGCGCCACGGACCAGGAGTTTCTTGTTGAAATGAGACGGGTTGTCTCTGAATTCCGCAACCTTGCTGAAAAGGCTCCATCTTAGGGTCAGTTTACCGGTGTATGAAATTTTTTCTAACTGAAACCATACCATATGAATCAAGCATGATAATTAAGGAACTTGACAAGCACTGAAAAAATACGGAGATTGGCGATGCCCAGAAGAGAGGATATACACAAGGTCATGATCATCGGTTCCGGCCCTATCATAATCGGCCAGGCATGCGAGTTTGATTATTCCGGCACCCAGGCATGCAAGGCATTAAGGGAACTCGGCTACGAGATAGTGCTGGTCAATTCAAACCCGGCAACCATCATGACCGATCCCGGCACGGCCGATGTGACATATATTGAACCCCTTAACTTGAAAACAATAACGAAAATTATTGAAAAAGAACGGCCTGACGCCTTGCTGCCAAACCTTGGCGGCCAGTCAGCACTGAACCTCGCCACTGAACTTGCCAATGCAGGGGTGCTGGAAAAATATGGTGTCAAGGTCATCGGGGTGCAGTTGGATGCCATTAAACGGGGTGAAGACCGTTCAGCATTTAAGGAAACCATGGATCGACTGGGCATTGAGATACCGAGAAGCGAAATTGCGCACAGTCCGGAGGAGGCCGAAAAAATAGCCCAGGAGCTTGGCTTGCCGGTTGTCATCCGCCCTGCCTATACCATGGGAGGCACTGGGGGCGGTATCGCTTACAACATGAATGAAGTGCGTAACATCGCTAGCCGGGGCCTTTCGGCAAGTCTGGTCGGGCAGGTATTGATCGAAGAGGCGGTTGTCGGCTGGGAAGAACTGGAGCTCGAAGTGGTGCGCGATGCCAAGAACCAGATGATAACCGTCTGCTTTATTGAAAACGTCGATCCCATGGGTGTGCATACCGGCGACTCATACTGCACCGCACCGATGCTGACAATCACGCCCGAACTGCAGAAACGGCTGCAGGATAATTCCTATGCCATTGTCGAGGCAATAGAGGTGATCGGCGGCACCAATGTTCAGTTTGCCCATAATCCCGAAACAGGCCGGGTGGTTGTCATAGAAATCAATCCGAGAACATCCCGATCGTCAGCCCTGGCTTCCAAGGCAACAGGGTTTCCCATTGCCCTGATATCTTCAATGCTGGCTGCGGGCCTGACCCTGGACGAGATCCCTTACTGGCGTGACGGCACCTTGGAAAAATATACACCTTCAGGCGATTACGTGGTGGTGAAGTTTGCGCGCTGGGCCTTTGAAAAATTTGCCGGGGTTGAAGATAAACTGGGAACCCAGATGCGCGCAGTTGGCGAGGCAATGAGCATTGGCAAGAACTATAAGGAGGCCTTTCAAAAGGCCATCCGTTCTCTGGAAATCGGCCGCTATGGTCTGGGGTTTGCCAAGAATTTTCATGGCCTGTCCCTCGATGAACTGATGGGGCTCCTGTCAGAACCCTCCAGCGAGCGGCAGTTTATCATATATGAGGCCCTGCGCAAGGGAGCCACTGTTAAAGAGCTTTTTGACAAAACCAAGATCAAGCACTGGTTCATTGAGCAGATGCAGGAACTGGTCGAACTTGAAGAACAGATACTGCAGTTCAAGGGTAAGTCCCTTCCGGACGAGATGCTGAAACGAGCCAAAGAGGACGGATTTGCTGATCGGTACCTGGCGCAGATCCTGGATGTCCAGGAAATGGAAATCAGGAAGCAGCGTCTCTCGCTTGGTATTGCCGAGGCATGGGAGCCTGTACCGGTGAGTGGCGTTGAAGATGCCGCCTATTATTTTTCAACCTATAACGCACCCGACTCGGTTCCATCCAGTGACAAGCGCAAGATTATGGTCCTGGGCGGCGGGCCGAACCGGATCGGCCAGGGTATCGAGTTTGATTATTGCTGCGTGCATGCGGCATTCTCTTTGCGGGATGAAGGCCTTGAAACCATAATGGTCAACTGTAATCCGGAGACGGTATCAACGGATTACGACACCTCGGACAAGCTCTATTTTGAACCGCTTACAGTGGAAGACGTATTAAGCATTTATGAAAAAGAAAAGCCCGAAGGAGTCATCGCTCAGTTCGGTGGGCAAACGCCCCTTAATATTGCCGGCGAACTTGCCGAAGCAGGCGTGCAGATACTTGGGACCTCGCCCGCTACAATAGATCTGGCTGAGGACCGGGACCAGTTCCGGCACATTATGAAAGAGCTGAACATCCCCCAGCCGGAAGCCGGCATGGCCAGCACTCTTGAACAGGCACTGGCAATCGCCGCACAGATCGGTTACCCGCTCATCGTCCGTCCTTCCTATGTGCTCGGCGGCCGCGGCATGGAGATTGTCCATGACGATAAAATGCTTGAGCAGTATGTTTCAGCTGCCGTGGAGGTTTCTCCGGAACGGCCTATCCTCATAGACAAATTCCTCGAGAATGCCATAGAGGCTGAAGCCGATGCCATTGCCGACGGTAGCGATGCCTTTGTGCCGGCGGTCATGGAACATATCGAACTGGCCGGGATTCACTCGGGAGACTCAGCCTGTGTCATTCCACCCATCAGCATCCCCAGGAAACATATTGAGACTATCAGTGAATACACCCGAAAAATTGCCATTGCCATGAATGTGGTGGGATTAATGAATATCCAGTACGCCATTGCCGATGATATTGTCTACGTCCTGGAGGCAAATCCGCGGGCCTCGCGGACGGTTCCCATTGTTTCCAAGGTGTGCAATATCAATATGGCCGGGATCGCCACCAAGGTCATGTTGGGCAAAAAGATATCTGAGCTCAACCTTGTTCTGCGACGGCTCCCCCACTATGGTGTCAAGGAGGCGGTCTTCCCCTTTAACATGTTTCCGGAGGTTGATCCTCTCCTGGGGCCGGAGATGCGTTCGACAGGTGAGGTCCTTGGCATGGCCCGTTCGTTCGGTTTTGCCTTTTATAAGGCCCAGGAGGCTACCCAGCAGGGCCTGCCGACTGAGGGCACCGTGCTTATTACTGTTGCGGAACATGATAAACCCGCTGTATTTGAAACAGCGCAGCATTTCTCCCATCTTGGTTTCAAGATCCTGGCAACCCAGGGAACCCATGCCTTTCTGGAACAACAGGGAATCAAGGCTGAGAGGGTCCTGAAGATGCATGAGGGCCGCCCCAATATTGTCGATGCCATCAAGAACGGCGAGATCCACCTGGTTATAAATACCCCCAGCGGCAAGATGAGCCAGTTCGACGATTCCTATATTCGCAAGGAAGCCATCAAGCACAAGATCCCCTACATCACGACACTGACAGCGGCTGTTTCAACGGCTCGAGGTATCAGAGCATTTCGCGAAGGAAAGGAGATTGTATATTCTCTACAGCAATACCACGCGGATATTTAGTGCCTTAGCGCTTATTTTTTTGTTTTTCTAGCAAAAAAACAAAAAAGGGAAAATATTCTCAAAGAGTTACAAACCACTGTTAAGGCACTTATCCAGCTCTGCAGGGTTAGGCGCTTTGTTGGAAACATCGGAGTTTATGCCTTGCACTTTAGGGTGGAAAAGCGTGTATGTTGCAAGTAGCTCAATCAATTCTGTTAGTTATTTTCCGGGTGTAAAGGGTTTTTTATCCCACTCCGCGGGGTTAGGAGCCTGTCGGAAAAAATCATTCGAAGAAAAGGAGAGTCCCCATGAAGTCTATTCAAGAGAATTGCGGTCTGTTCGGCCTGTATTCTTCTACAGAATGCGTTCAAGAAATATATCAGGGAATTGATTTTCTCCAGCATCGTGGTCAGCAATACTGCGGCATTGCTACTTATGAAGAGGGAGTTCATCAAGTCACTCATCATGGCAGGGTTGGTGACACCTTCACTCAATCAAACCTAGACTATCTGAAGGGCACATTCGGTATCGGTCACGTGAGCCTACTGGAGCGCCAACCTGTCAAATGGATGTCTCAGCTCGGTGAAATCTCAGTTGCCTTTAGCGGCAACATCATTAACTCGGAGGAGTTGATACATGACATTATGAGCAAAGGCGGGTCCTTTCTTCAGGGTTACGACATCGAAATCATATCAAAAATAATCATGCACGAAGGCGATGCCGTGGCAGGCATTTCGGCATTGTCAGAAAAAGTCAAGGGCGCCTACAACTTATTATTCCTAACGAAAAATGGTATATTTGTAATGAGGGGTCCCTATGGATTCAGGCCTCTCATCCTTGGGAAAGGGGAGGGCAAATATGCTGTCAGTTCAGAATCTCGGGCTTTTCATAACCTTGATATGGAAATAGTCCGTGATGTTCTGCCGGGTGAGATTATCCACATTACCGATAAGGGATTCACGACGGTCAAAAAACTTGAATCTCCCCGGCGCGCCTTTTGCTCCTTTGAGTGGGCCTACACGGCAAGTATTGATTCCGTAATAGACGGCCTCTCGGTACAAAAGGCCCGTAATTCTCTGGGGTCAAGCCTTGCTCAACGTGACATTGATGAAGGCGGCATTGAGGCTGATATCGTGGCGCCGGTTCCCATGTCCGGCTGCGGTCATGCCCTTGGCTATCATATGCGATCGAAACTCAACTACCAGGAGGTGTTCCTCTACAACCGGTATGCGGATAGAAGCTATACGCAAGCAACCCAGGTTGCCCGTGAAAAAATGGCAAAGCGCAAGTTGTCGGTTCTGCACTCTGCAATCGAGGGATATAGGATAATACTGTGTGATGATTCCATTGTTCGCGGCACGCAGATATTCAACAAAGTGCACGATCTCAAAAAGGCCGGAGCCAAGGAAGTGCATGTCCGGGTTGCCTGCCCGCCATTGATGTATCCCTGCGATTTCGGCATCTCAACCAGAAGTTATGAGGAACTCTGTGCCCGGCAATTCATCCGGGAAGGGGCGCTCAACAGCATGGATCATTTGAGAGAACTGGAGACCTGGATTGCTAAAAAAATTGGCGCGGACTCCGTCAAGTTCAACAGTCTTGATACCTTTGTTGCCGCTTTGGGAATTCCCAAGGAGGACCTCTGCCTCAAATGCTGGGACGGGTTATCTCCTGTCAGGTAAGCGGTCACAGGGGCTTCATCTCCTTCGAAGTCTGCGCTTATGTGTCATCGGCCTGTTCACGTAGCACCAGTACAGTTCACAGACCTCTTTCGTGGATATAAAGCCCCTGTGACCGCTTATGGAACAGAGATTTCTAGTCTCCAAGGCCCGTTGAGCCCCGTGATCAGTTACCCTGTCAGGTAATAGTATTACCTTGCGGCACCTGCCGGAGGAATTCCCCCTGTTTCAGGAAATGGTCGATCTGTTTGACGCTGAGTCCTGATTTTCTGGCAATGGCTTCCCGCGTGTTGAAGGCATTATGGGGGGTGCAGATGACATTGGGCCGTCCGGCCAGTTCGAGGGTGTTTGCCACCTCTTCATCATCACTGCGGCGTCCATCGCGCAAAGAAATGGCAAGCTCTTTCTCATGGTTGAATACATCTAATGCGACACCGCTAAGATGGTCTTCATCGAGCAGACGAAGAAGGTCTGCAGAGGGTGAAAGCTCTCCGCGTGATACGTTAACAAAGATAACTCCCGGTCTTGTTTTTTTTAGCAGATGATAGTTGAAGTAGCCTTGGTTGTCTGGAGTCAGATTCATCGCGCAAACGATTATATCGGCAACGGAAAGCCCTTCCTCTATTGATATATAAGATACATCGGCATGGTTCGTTACGATGTCCACGCCGAAAACCTCCATATTCAACCCATGCCCTATATTCACAACCTCATATCCGATATTTCCAACACCAACGACAAGCAATGTCTTTTGCATACATTCTTGCCCGGTCAGTTCATCTCTTTTGAAACAGGAAAAATTTTCAATCTGCCCATGAAGTTTTCGCAAAAGAAACATCCATAGCAACATGGCCTGTTCGGCAACAGCCCGGCTGCAATATGGAGGGAGATAGCCGCAGGGAATGTTTTTCTTACACCCATGAAGGTACCTTTCAATATGATCATAACCAGTACTTCGGGTCAAGATGCCGGAAAGTTTGGGAGCCCATGAATATGGAATTAATGATTGGGTGCGTATGCTAATTAATGGTGCGGGAGGGTTATGGTCACCAGATTCCTGAATCGTCTTCCAGGTGAATCCGGCTGTTACATGTGGTGATAGCTTGCGTTGTAATTCCTGCTCTTCTTCTTTAAATGCTTCATAAAAAAAAACGTCCAAACCAAGCTCCTATCAGGTAATCGGCAGATACTTGTCGATTCCATAATTGCTCACATGGGTGCGGTATTCGTCCCACTCTATTTTTTTATTTAAAATTCTTTTTAACACATATCGTGGATCTCCATCATAAGGGGTGTCATCAGGATTCAAGACATCTTCTTCATTTTGTATTTTCATTGTTCTCCCCTGAAAAGCTTAAAGACCCTGTTTTATGGTTTTTCATATAAAATATACTGCCATGCGTCAATAGACAATTCATCGAGGTATTACCTGGGTGATCCCACCGTAGCTTTTGGTTCTGGCAGCGCGGTCCGGACTTTTTAGGTGTTCATAATAATCATTTTCCGGAGGAATTAGCTTTTTTGTCATGGGCAAAAAGCATATAATTTCATTTAGGACATCAATTACTAAGGTGCCATCCTGGCAAGGGGAAAATCTCGGAGGCGGAACAAATATTTTCAGTACAGTTTTCCAAAAGCGTGATTGTGTTGCTTCACACCTTGTTTGTACAATAGAAAAAAATATAGTTTTTTGAGTGCATTTATCCATAAAATATGGTATCTGTTCAAGTTTTTCAAGTATTACTATCGGCTTACCATTGATCGGGCAAGATGTTTTGAGATAATTGGCAGGCCCATGCTTACCAGTTGACATTAAACATTAATACCAGATAATAGGTGGCGGTTTCGACCTGGGATCGATTCCAAAAGCTTGCTAAGGATTTTAAGGCCTTTGCAGAGCAGCATTATCTTTAAATAATGATGAGATAGAAGGGCAACAGTTCAATACTATCATCAAATAAAGCCAAACAAAAAATGCCCTTCAGGTTTGGCGTGATGGGACAATTACCATACCACCTGGATTACTATAAGGAGTGGTTAGATGAAAATTGTGGCAATAAAAGAGACTCACAAAGGTGAAACTCGAGTCCCTCTTGTTCCTCAGACAGTGGACAAACTGGTCAAACTCGGCGCTGAAGTGGAGATTGAATCGACTTTGGGTGCCACCTGCCTGTATGAGGATGGGGATTATGAGAAAGTCGGCGCTAAGGTCAACAAGAATAGAGTAGACCTGCTCAAGTCCGCCGATATAGTATTGCGTCTGCGCAAGCCGCCCATGGAAGAGATCGAGCTTATGAAAAAAGGCTGCATCCATATCAGTTATCTTGATCCGTTTAATGAAACCGAGCTTCTTGATAAATTGAAAACCTGCGCTATCAGCGCCGTGAGTCTGGAAATGCTGCCGCGCACGACAATCGCCCAGAAAATGGATGTCTTGAGTTCCCAAGCCAATCTGGGTGGCTATGTAGCGGTTGTTCTTGCGGTTGATCAATTGGATAAGATTTTCCCTATGATGACCACCCCGGCTGGAACGATCAAGCCGGCCCGCGTTTTTATTATCGGAGTTGGCGTCGCAGGATTACAGGCCATTGCCACAGCGCGTCGTCTCGGCGCGCGGGTTGAGGCTTTCGACACCAGGCCTGTTGTGGAAGAACAGGTGAAATCGTTGGGCGCCAAGTTCGTCAAAATTGATCTCGGCGAGACCGGTCAGACCAAGGATGGTTATGCCAAACAGTTGACCTCTGAACAGCTGGAGAAACAGAAGGAAGGTATGGCCAAGGCCTGCGCCATGGCAGACGTTGTCATCACCACGGCCCAGCTCTTCGGTCGCCCGGCCCCACGTATCGTGGATCGGGGCATGATTGCCCAGATGCAACCCGGCAGCGCCATAGTTGACATGGCAGTCGAGACCGGCGGTAATGTGGAAGGATCTGAAGTGGATACGATCGTCGAAATTGAAGGTGTTCATGTAATCGGTATGGGCAACCTGCCCGGCCGGGTAGCCATTACCGCCAGCCAGATGTATTCCTCCAACTTGGGGAACTTTGTCGAACATTTCTGGGATAAAGAAGAAAAGAAATTCACCTTGGATCTCGAAGACGAAATTATCAAAGGCGCTCTGATGACCCATGACGGTGAAATTTTCAGCGAGACCTATAAAAGTATCGTCAATAAATGAGGGGATAAATGGAACCGGTATTTCTGACTTTTGTTTTCGTACTAGCGATTTTTCTTGGTTTTGAACTAATTTCCAAAGTGCCCTCGACCCTGCACACGCCACTCATGTCGGGCTCAAATGCCATATCCGGCATCACCCTGATCGGCTCTCTGGCCTCCCTCAGGGCGGACAATGTGAAGGTCGCTGTAATTCTTGGCACTCTGGCGGTGACCTTTGCGACGATCAATGTTGTCGGCGGCTATGCCGTTACCAACCGGATGCTTGAGATGTTCAAGAAAAAGGATGAGGGGGGCGCATAATGAATATGATGACACTGGTTATCAATTTTGCGTATGTCATCTCGGCCATCCTGTTTATTTTCGGCTTGAAGATGTTGAGCTCCCCGGCCACGGCCCGGCGCGGCAACCTGGTCTCGGCGCAGGGCATGCTGTTGGCCATAGTCGTTACTCTCCTCTATACCGGGCTGGATTTTAAGTGGATTGCCTTGGGGGTGGTAGTCGGCAGCGTTATCGGGCTGGTTGCCGCCTATAAGGTCAAGATGACCTCCATGCCGGAGATGGTGGCCCTTTTTAACGGCTTCGGTGGTATAGCCAGTTTGCTGCTGGCCTGGAGCGAATATCACCAGAATGTTGACCTGACAACCTTTATTGCCCTGGTAACCTTTCTGTCCGCCTTTATCGGCGGGGTTACCTTTTCAGGCAGTATGGTCGCTTTCGGCAAACTGAGTGAATTGATCTCCAGCAAGGCCGTGGTCTTCAAAGGCCAGCACCTTGTCAACGGCGCCATTCTCTTGACCGCTGTCGGCGGCGGTGTGCTTTTTGCCGCAGATCCAGCGGCCGGATATACTTTTTTTCTGGTCGTGGTGGGTGTCGCCCTGATCTTCGGGGTCACCTCGGTCATTCCCATCGGCGGCGCTGATATGCCGGTGGTCATTTCGCTGTTAAACAGTTATTCCGGCATTGCCGCCTGTGCGGCCGGTTTTGTGATCAACAATAATATTCTCATTGTTGCGGGCGCCCTGGTCGGGGCCAGCGGCATCATATTGACCAAGATTATGTGCAAGGCCATGAACCGGTCATTGGGCAACGTGCTCTTTTCCGGTTTCGGGGCCACTACCCAGGCGGCAGGTTCCGGTCCGCAGGGCGAGGCCAAGCCGGCCAGTGCCGAGGATGTCTACTATATCCTTGAGGCTGCCGATTCCGTTGCCTTTGTGCCGGGTTACGGACTGGCGGTTGCCCAGGCCCAGCATGTGGTCCGCGAACTTGGTGAGCTGTTGGAAGCAAACGACACCGAGGTCCAGTATGCCATTCATCCTGTTGCCGGCCGTATGCCGGGACATATGAACGTGCTGCTGGCCGAAGCCAATGTCTCTTATGACCAGTTGGTGGAAATGGATGATATCAATCCCAAAATGGATACCATTGATGTCTGCGTGGTGATCGGCGCCAACGACGTAGTTAACCCGGCAGCCCTGGATGACGAATCAAGTCCCATTTACGGCATGCCGATTATTGAAACCCACCGGGCCAAGACCGTCATCGTGCTTAAGCGTTCAATGAATCCCGGCTTTGCCGGTATTCAGAACGCGCTGTTCTTCTATCCCAATACCCGTATGTATTTCGGCGATGCCAAGGCGTCGATCCAGGCATTGGTCGCCGAGTTCAAGGGCGCTGAATAAGCTGACCAGCAGTTAGATATTCTATCGATGAGAAAATCCCGCCTGTGGATATGCTGCAGCGCGGGATTTTTTTGTTGCCGATTATATCCGGCCTGAAAAACCTCCATGCCACACATCCACTATTTGGCAGATGTCTTTCGCCAATCCTGACGGCAAAAAATGAAAAATAATAGATATTTTATTTGACATCGCCTGTTTGTTGATGATGCAATCCAAAATATGCACGGCCCATGAAATGATTCATAACGGTTTTGTCATAAACATCGGGCATCCTCGCCTTTGGTTTTTGCCTGTTTATTGAAGGGAGTAATGTTCGACAATTGCAATTCAACATATCTGATAGGAGGTGGAAGTATGACTGCGAAATCTTTGCAGGTGTTTTTGTTTTGTTTGTGTTGGGTTTTTCTCTCCAGCTGCGCAAAAAAAGTGCAATTTACCCAGCAGGAATTTGTGCCTCAAACATTTAATATGATGAGCTATCAGCAGAAGGTTGACACATTCATGGTTGTAATGGACGCTTCTGAATCCATGGGGAATTCATTTTCAGGCATGAAAAAGATCGATATTGCCAAAGACGTCGTGGCCCGCCTTAACCAGACAATTCCGGCAATCACCCCGGAGAGCGGTTTACGGACCTTTGGCTTCGGCGATTGCATGTCCGATCAATCCCATAGTCTGCTGTATGGTTTGGCCAAGTATTCCCGCGCCTCCCTTGATAAGGCATTGGAAACGGTGAATTGCACAGGCGGCAACAGTCCCCTGGCCGGCGGCATCGACGCGGCGAGCGAGGACTTAAAGCAAGCCGGAAAGAAAAAAGCGGTCATCTTTGTGACGGACGGCATGGATATGGAAAATGCGCCTCTTGTCGCTGCAGGAGAAATGAAGGCCAGATATGGCGAGGACCTCTGCATTTATTCGGTTCAAGTTGGCGACAGTATTGAAGGTGCTGATCTTCTTAAAAAAATAGCAGACATAGGCGAGTGCGGTTATGCGGTGCGGGCAGAGGAAATATATGGTGCGGAAGACATGGCAGGCTTTGCCGAAGACGTATTTCTGGCCAAGATAATGGACAGCGACGGGGATGGAGTTGGTGATGCCAGCGATATTTGCCCGGGCACGCCCAGAGGCATCCAAGTAAACAATTATGGCTGCCCGCCTGATACGGACCGGGATGGCCTTATCGATCATGACGAAACGACGCGGTATAAAACCGACCCTGTCAATTGGGATACGGATGGAGACGGATTGGGTGACGGTGAGGAGGTGAACAGATATAAAACCAATCCTCTCAATACAGACACGGACGGAGGTACGGCTCTTGACGGACATGAAGTTCTCGTTGCCCTGACCAATCCTCTGGATGCAAAAGATGATGTCAAGGAGCTTCTCTGCAAATTCCTTAACGTTAATTTCGAGTTTGATTCCGATGTGGTGAAATTCATTTATTTTGAAGATATTGAAAAAATAGTGGGATTTATGAAAGAGTTTCCCGACCTTATATTAAATATTGAGGGCCATACCGATAATGTTGGGGAAGTCGGCTATAATTTGGATCTTTCACTGCGGCGTGCCATCAACGTTGCGTCCATAATCAGCAAGAAGTACGGCATAAACCAGGACAGGATATCCGGCAAAGGCTATGGGGAAAGCAAACCAATCGCTACGAACGATACGGAGGAGGGCCGGGCCCGGAACAGGAGGATTGAGGCGAAAGTCTGTACAGAGTGATCTGTGTCAAAGGTATTATGCTGTTGCTCATACGGACAGGAGGTTCTGCTATCCGGCATGGTATTGCTGTGATGTCAGCCCTTGCACAGGCGCTGGTGGCCGGTGCAAGAGCCCTGCCTAAAAGAATTTAAATACTGCTAACAATCAGTTTAATAATCCTGCTTGGCGATTACTTGCCAAGCAGGATTTTTTTATTTTCTCACACTGAATGCAAGCATTATATGTAACCAGTATTCTCTATTTCAGGGTTTTGATAAATAAGTCAGCCTCGTTGATAGCTCTCTCCATTTCACGGATCAGTGCTGCTACGTCGGACTCCACCGTTTCCAGCTCGCTTTGCAAAGAGGCAATGGCCTGGGCGTTCAAATTGTGTTTCAGAAACAGGACCTGGTCACGCAATGGTTTCAAAACCGGTTCAATTCGGGACTCTGCTTTCTTCATTGCGCCAATCAGTTTTGCGTAATGCTTTTTGGTTTGCTCGAGTTTACGTTGACTGGACTGACGCAAACCGGCACTGGTGTATTGTTTCAATTCGTCTTTCCATTCGTCAAATAAAGCCTCAGACACATCTTCCACAGCGGCAATACGGTCGCGGACATCTTGAGCCTTGGCTTCGCTGCGGTCCAGCTCGGATTTCAGGGTTTTGTATTTTTTCTCCAGGCTGCCGCCCTTGACTTTCACTACAGAATTGAACCGTTCCAGGGCCGAGGCAAACTGCTCTTTCGCCTCTTTTTGACTGTCCCGGGCTTTTTCGACCCGGTCAACCATGATATCGCGTTTGTGGACCCCGAATTTTTCCATGGTGTTGTAATAGACGGTCTGACAGCCGCCGGAAAGTAGTATGAGGATTATAACAAAAGAGCGTTTGAGTAATCCCGTATTCAGCATGACAACCTCCTTGTTAAATCTCTTTATAAGGTATGACGGCCATTGCGCTAGACTGCCTTATCAAGATCGACTGATAAATAGTATTTTGTATTCCAACGTATACCATTCAATCAATCCTTGGCAACGGGGAATTAATGAAAAAGAGACCAGGAGCTTTTTGGGAAGGCTTATACGGGTGCTATATAATCAGAACATATCAAGCCGCACGAGCCTTTGGAAATTATCAATCTCTAAGAAATCCTCACCTGGATTAGCCATGCATCATCTTGCCAATTGGTTGTTTGGCCGACTGTATCAAATCAAGAGGAATGGTATTGCCTCTTTTTTGAGACAAGAATTTTTATTGTAATATCAGAAAATTGGCTGTTTTTGTTATCCTTTAATGTCGCCCTTCAGCGACATTAATCTCCATCCGAATCCTGCATATTTCCGGACTATTTGCCTATATATTTGATTTTATATGATAAAATTTGTTGGCATAAGATATGCTAATAATCCTTCCTCAATACATTTCTTGTAAATTTCTTACTGTCAATTGCATGGCATGAAAGTGTCATAAGAACAGCCAACTTTGCCATTTCTTTTGGAAGAAATTGTCTGGCAAACAACCATCAACGGTGTGATTTGAATGGAAAAATTACTATGTAGAAACGCTTTAAGAAGGAATATCTTTACTTTAATCAACAAAAGAGTTCAGCCAACCATAATCGTTACCTTGTTTTTCTGTTTACATCTGGCGGCATGTGGAGATGATGGTGGATATATCAACAGTTCATCTCAATTGGCAACCACCCCAGGGATTTCCGAACCGATCAACGATCAGTCAGAAAATACGGAGGTTGCCGAAACCACAACAGGCAATCAGCCGATCAACGACCAGACGGATATTCCGCCGGTTGCTGCAGCAGGTGAAGCCTGCATCATGTGGAGTTATGACACCAACGCCGTACCCAACCTTGCTGGCTTCAGGATTTATGATCGGGCTGGCAATTTTCTCTATGAAACAACGAACATGGATTCCATGCATGTTGATTTCCCGGTCAATATGGCAGGTGATCAAATGACCTTCACAATGACTGCCTTTGATACTTCTGGGAACGAGAGTGCCCATTCTGCACCTGTCACAGCTGAGAGGATCTCTGTAGCCGGCAGTACCGCCTAACTACAGCATTGTAAAGCTGGTAGGACAAAGGACGCCTCCTTTTTTTATGCCTCCAATTTCCACCTGCCGCGGCGGGTAGGCTTTTTCAGGGACTGTTCAAGGCGGTGGTAAAATTCATCGGCCGGGATTTCTGCAGCGCCCAGCCGCTTGAGATGGGGAGTGGAAATCTGGCAGTCAATCATATCAAAATCCCATGCAACCAATTGGCGGACAAGGGCGGCCAAGGCCACCTTTGAAGAATCGGTCACCCGGCTGAACATGGATTCGCCAAAAAAGATACCACCAAGGGAAACACCATAGAGCCCACCGGCCAGCTTGCCTTTTTGCCAGCATTCCACCGAATGGGCATAGCCGAGGTCGTGCAATTGGCTGTACCCCCTTATCATGGAATCGTCAATCCAGGTGCCCTCCCCCTGTTTCCTGAGAATTGTGGAACAGGCAGTGATAATCTCTGGGAAAGCTCTGTCCATGGTAACCTGGAAAACCTTTTTACTAATGGTCCTGGCCAGCTTTTTTGAAATTTTCAAATCCGGGGGATCGAGGATAAGCCGGCGCGGTGGCGCCCACCATAGAATGGGTTCTCCCGGAGAATACCAGGGGAAAATACCCATGCGGTAAGCATTGAGCAAACGCTCCACCGTGAGGTCGCCCCCCACGGCAAGCAGGCCGTCTTCTCTGGCAAGTTCAGGAGGAGGGAAGAGGGGATCCCCAATAAGCTGAAATACTGGCATGTGAGATTGCTAGCGGTTTACTCAAGGCCGCAAGCCCTGCCTTTGAAATTGAAGAATATGGACAGGGTTTTGCGCACCTTGTCGGAAAAGATTTTTTTGGAAAAAAACGATCCAGCCACTCTCTTGTTGATTTCTCCCAAGGTGGGATAGGGATGTATTGCTGAAGCGACGCCGAAAGCGGCGAACAGCAAAACTGGCAACAATTCACCGGCATGCAGGCCCAGGATCTGAACACCGATAGGTTTTTCCTTTTCATTGAGAATCATTTTGATCAAGCCCGCCTTTTCTCCTTCGGCCAGGCTCCGGTCATTGTCCTTGAACTGTTCGGTCCATACCGAATAGGTAATGCCGGCCTCCATGGCTCTTTTTTCGTTCATGCCGATCGAGGCGAGTTCCGGCTCGGAATAGGTGCACCAGGGCATCCACTGATAGTTCGTTTTTCGGGGCAAGTGGAATATGGCGTTACTGATCACCACCCCGCCTTCATAGCCAGCGGCATGGGTAAACTGAAAGGCTCCGTTTATATCGCCGGCGGCATATATATGTTTGTGATTGGTTCGCAGTCGCTGACCGACCTTTATTCCTCTCCGGTCGAATTCAAGATCTAATTCCTCCAGGCCCATGTCTGCAACAGTTGGTGAACGGCCCAGGGCAACCAACAGGGCTTCTGCCTTGACACTCAATGTTTTGCCATCCCTGTCCTTGTAAAGTATCTCTTTTTCATGACCCAGGTCGTTCGCCTTTAACACGGAGGCATTCAGGTGAAATACCACCCCTTCCGCTTTCAATGTCTCCATGACCAGGTCGGCCATATCCTTGTCCTCTTTACTGAGGATCTGGCCGCTTCTCTGGATGACGTGGGTCTTGCAGCCGAGCCGATTAAAGGCTTGCGCCATTTCAGTGGCAATGGGCCCGGCGCCCAAAACGATCATGGAGTCGGGAAGCTTGTCCATATAAAAAATTTCCTTGTTGGTCAAAAAGGATACCTTGTCCAAGCCGTCGACCGGCGGTATTGCCGGGTTGGATCCGGTGGCAATGACCCATTTTCCTGCTGATAACCTTTTTCCACCAGCAAGGTCTTGGCGCCCAACTGGGCGGCACCTGCTGTTACCGTAAGCCCTGCAGCCCCGGCCCCAATTACCCCGATATCGTATTCAAATTTTGACATGAGCACCCTCCAAGGATTTTTGCTCAGTATAAACACCTTCTCATTTTGTTCCTTTCTATAATGAATAACTATAGGACAACACCAATTCAGAATGGAACTT
>CALZHT010000053.1 GCA_945787445.1 uncultured Desulfobulbaceae bacterium | reverse complement strand
GCCGGGATGGAACTGAAGGAGGAAATGGGCCCGGTAATGCAACAGACGCTGCCCAAGGTCACCGAGTTCATGGCCGAAATGGACGGCCAGTTCGATGGCGAGGAACTGACCGCCCTGTTGCGCAAGACCCTGTCGAATCTGCATCATTTCAATACTGCCCTGGATATGCTTAAGGCCGGTATGGAACTGAAGGAGGAAATGGGCCCGGTAATGCAGCAGACCCTACCCAAGGTTACCCAGTTCATGAGCGAACTTGACGGCAACTTTGATGGCGAAGAACTTACCGCCCTTTTACATAAAACCCTGTCGAATCTGCATCATTTCAATACCGCTCTGGATATGCTCAAGGCCGGTATGGAATTAAAGGAGGAAGTGGGACCGATTATCATGCAAGGGTGGCCGAAAGTCATGGCATTCATGGCGGATCTCCACGAGGGTGAGTTCAAGGCGGAACACCTGGGGGACTTGATGCGTACCTTCCTCCTCAATGTGCAGACGTTCAGCGAGCTAATGAGCTTGATAAAACCGGCAACTGAACTGGTGGATGAGGTTAAGGTAATTCTCAAGCAATACGATGTGTATACCAAATTCAGTCGATTATTGTACGATCTGGAACAACGTGGAGTCTTCAGGTTGATGGAAACTGTTGCCGGTTCTTTTAAGGGATTCAGCTGCAGCGAAGATCAAGTGGATGTTATGTGCAAGGCGATTTCGGATATTGATTTTGGCAAGCCGAGCTATGTCGGCGCTTTTGGAAGAGTATCCCGAAGAGTACCCGATGACTTCGGCGGGGAGTTAAACAGGCATATTGACGCCTGAAGAAAATAAAGCGGTCTATTTGGTTTTAAGATGGACACCCGGTGTACTTGGGTGGCCGCACCAAGAAAAAACTAGGAGAGGAGGTAAGAGAAATATGAAAAAAATTGTTATTCTCGGTGCCGGCTGCGGAGGCACCATGATGGCCAACAAACTTCGAAGGGACTTGGATCCTGATGACTGGAGCATTACCATTATCGATAAGGATAATGTCCATTACTATCAGCCGGGATTTCTCTTTGTGCCCTTTGACATCAACACCCCCAAGGAGATCAGAAAAAGCAAGAGGGAATTTCTCCCCACCGGAGTGAATTTCGTGATCTCTGAACTGGTCAATGTCGATTGGGACAAGCAGGAGGTAACTACTGCAACAAAGGGCAAGTTTAAATACGATATCCTCCTGATGTCAACCGGTTGTGATATTAGGCCGGAGGAAATTGAGGGCTTGCCTGATGCCTGGAACAAGAGCGCTTTCGGGTTCTATCGCTATGATGACTGCCAGGAGATGCGAAAGGCCCTGAAGAAGTTTGATGGCGGCAAACTGGTGGTGAATATCGCGGAAATGCCGATCAAGTGTCCGGTAGCTCCACTGGAATTCGCCTTTTTGGCTTTGTCACTCCTCTGTCCGGCGCCTTTACCAAGCCGGTGGCAACCAGTATTCTGACAAGCGCCTGTGAAGAGAAAAATATCAAAATTACCGCCAATTTCGCTTTGGGTTCGGTGGATGCCGAGAAAAAAGTCATTGCTTCCTATGATGGCACTGAGGTGAATTATGATTTGCTCGCCTCTATCCCGCCCAACTTTGGCTCTGAGGTGATGATTGAATCCGGTATTGCCGATCCCATGGGCTATATCCCGGTGGATAAGGAGACCCTCCAACCTGAAGGCCGGGATAACGTGTGGGTACTGGGGGACGGCACCAATGTGCCGACTTCCAAGGCCGGGGCTGTGGCCCATTTCCAGGCGGATATTTTGCATGAAAACATCATTGCCTATATTAATGGAGATGCGCAACATGCCCGTTCAGACGGGCACGCCCTCTGATTCATAGAATCAGGCTTCGGGAAAGCCTACGTTATCGATTTCAACTACAACACTGAGCCTGTTGTCGGTAAATACCCATTTCCAGCCGTCGGTCCTATGGGCCTGTTGGAAGACACTGAGATGAACCATATATCCAAACTGATGTTCAAGTGGGTATACTGGAACCTCCTGTTGAAGGGAACTTGGCTCGGACCTCCGGATCTGCAGATGGAAGGAAAGCGTCTGGATATGATTAAGAAATAATTAACTCCATTACATTTGTTTTATGGAAAATGGACGCCGGTCACCAGAGATGGGGCCGGCGTCTTTTCATGTCGGGAAGAGGCGTGGGGAAGAAAAAGAAAAGAAATAAGATTGCCTATTGCTATAAAGACTATTGCACGACCCTTTCAGATGAAGAAAGACGTGACTACCAGGAAAAAGTAGGGCCGCTCATCGCAATAATTGTATCATCACAAGATGATAAGGAGATAATTGCGCGCGCTCGAGAATTTGATGCTGAAAACAGCACGGACATGGTATCCGAGGCCATAAACCTAACTATTTACTGCGTGGCATGTCACCGGGTTGACTGCACCTGCTGATCCAATGCCCCAGGTCTACCGACTCGCTGTTGGTTTCCCTTTATCCAATATCAGAGTACCGCGGCTACATTGAGTTCGTGTAATGGCAGAATCGTCCCCTCCATGTTTTTCACGCGCTGGGCGGTATCGTATGCCTGATAGGAATCGCAGTGAACTCCCGGGCAGACGGCGGGTCCTTGGGCTGGAAAATTTTCTTTATTGCAACAGAATCCCGGGATGATGTACGCTCCTTTTTTGGTCATGATCCGCACGGTTTGGGAGCCAGGGGTATGACCGGGCGTCAAGATGAGTTCAAAACCAGGGGCAAGTTCCACATCGCCGTCTATCTCTTTTACTTGCAGGTTGGCTACAAAATCAGGTTCATAGCGGTAATCCAGGGGATGGGGATTTCTGCAGAATTCCAATTCCCTTTCCTGAATGTAGAAGGTCGCATTGGGAAAAAGGAGATTGTTGCCGCAGTGGTCGTCATGCAGGTGGGTATTCACGACTATATCAATATCGTCAGGCGTTAAACCTTCCTTTGCAAGCGCTTCTTCTAAAGACAACGCGTCAAGGCCGGTCTCTTCGACAAATTCAGGCGGGACGATAAAATCATCCAGGCCGGTATCAACCAGGATGTTCTGACCGTTGCCCCTGACCAGAAAAGACCACATGGGCAGCCAGATGCGGCGGCCGTATTTCTGCTGATAGGTCATGATTCCCTGATCCACCCGCCGGATACCGGTCAAGAGTGGGGTTATTTCATATTCCATGCTATGCCTCCTTGTGCAATGTATGCATAAATATCTGCCGGATCGAAAATTGGCTGTAATTCATATGCTAACTTGTGACAACCATAAGCATTCTGAACCAGCATGTCCGGCTGACCTTTTATTTACTGCTTGCTTGTGTCCAATAGTCGGGGAAATCGTCGATAAGGTATCTGAGACCTTCGATGAAATGAGACGTGGTGATTACACGCCATTGCCGTGTAAGTTTGGTCACAAAATGACCAAGGATTATAAAACTTTTTTCTCAATTTCGCACGGAAAAAAATTTTACAATGCCAGTTTAGCGACCTCGCGAACAAGTTCTCTGACATGCTCTTGCAGATTATTTTGCATGATCAGATGGTCTTCCACGTTTTCATCCTCATGCAGATCCATCAGGGGCAAGAAAAGATTGAACAGGTCCTCTTCTGAGCAGGATTGCAACAGAGAGATGAATTGCTTCAAAACCGGTTCCTGTAAAGTTTTAGCCTGTTGTTTATACTGGAGCCCCTCAAGAAAACCAACGACTGCCGCATTAAGCGCCGGATTTGGCGCCCAAGCGGCCAAACCCACGCCGTCGAGGCGGTCAACGCGTATTTTCACGGAAAGATTCAGGAAGAAATAGAGTAAACCCACGAGCTGCGGATTGTCTGTGGCATTGGCCTTATCAGCCAGAAGAGGCTGGAAATCGCGCACGGTTATGAGTTTGACCGCAACCGCGCCGTTATTACAATGGACAATGAAATCTCCTGCGGCATGGTGCCAAGGATGAATCTGATTTCCTGTCAATGGGTCATAATATATGGTAAGAATACGGGCCGTCTGTCTGAATATTTCAAAGTACTCCTTAGGAGTCGCCTCTCTGGTTCCCCTTTTGTGATCCCATATACATATGTTCAGCCCCCCTGTTTTGCTATTATTTGAGAGATGCCATTCATGGTAGTCCTCCAGCCACTCCCCCAGAAAAATTCGAACCTCTTCTTTTCCTTTTTGGGATTCCACGGTAATGCTGCCCTGAAAATAAACGGCAGGGAGATAAGATTTTTCCGTTACAGAATTAAGCCTTTCCAGCAGTAAAAATTCCCGGGCCAGGCAATCTTTTCCCTTTTGAGAGATGGCAGTTGTAACGGCGAATTTTTTGCCATGGGGAGGGATTATTACTTCAATGGACGCCACATGATAGAAATTTCCATGTTTTTCACTGCGGATAATGATGTCCGCTTTATCGAGATTGAAATCGGAAGCAAAGGCCTCACTGAGCAGAGAAGAAAAGGGATGGCGGTATTCCCGCAACAAAAAGGCCTCAATAGCTGAAAAGTAATCTCCTAAAGTCAGGAAAGGGTGTTCCTCTTCTGGTGAAATAAGAAAAGGCCTGGAAAGTTGATCTTTGCCAAGGATGATATCCCCTTCAGGGGATGAGAGAAGGAATTTTGTGGTCATGGGTTTACGGATCCACGGTGTTGGTCATGGGAAGACGATCCTAACGATTTGAGTGTTTTGTTTCGCGGCTTGCACCATAGCAATGACATACCGGACGACAATAGACAATAAAAAAGGAGATCACCGGGTGACAGGGATAGTGTGCTACTCCGATTAAAGTCACAATTACAATTCCTTAGAAGAAAAAACAATAGCTGTATATTTTTCTGAATGATTGATCAGTAAATTTGTTTCATTAGAAAAATATAATTTTCAATGAGAAAAAAATTGTCAAAGTACTGCTGGAAAAGAATGCGGCTTGCCTCGGTATTGGAAATAGTTAAATCATCTCATTGTAATTATGGCTTTTTTTATAACATGTGGTGGGAGAATTGTTTGTGAACAGCGGAGAGTTACGCAACCCCTTTAAAAAGGAATAAAAAGAGTTATTTATTTTTTGTTGACAAACATTTCGATGGCGGATATTGTCCCAAAAATGAATGAGTATTCAATTTAGGTTTTCCTTAATTATAGTTGGCTGCAAGCCAATGAATGATGAGAAAATCTTCTGCCGAGGGTGGCAAAGAACATTCAATATCCTAAATAGATAGGTACTGATTTAGGTAACTTATAAAACATTTAGTCAAGGAGGTAAGAGGATGCCAAAGCATGATACTCCCTTGTTGGACCAACTTGAAAGTGGTCCATGGCCGAGCTTTGTATCGGACCTGAAACGTATGGCGCAGAAGAAAGATGAGTGCTGGGACATTTTGGGTCAAGTGGAGCTTTCTTACAAGGACAAAATTACCCACTGGAAACATGGCGGTATCGTCGGAGTTTTCGGCTACGGTGGTGGCGTTATCGGACGTTATTCAGACGTTCCTACCAGGTTCCCCGGTGTGGCCCACTTCCATACGGTACGTTTGAACCAGCCTTCCAGTAAGTTTTACAGCACCGCAATTTTACGTCAAATCTGCGATATGTGGGAAAGGCGCGGCTCCGGAATGACCAACTTTCATGGTTCAACCGGTGACCTTGTTCTCCTTGGAACCACCACGGATCAGTTGGAAGAGATCTTCTGGGAATGCACCCATGATCTCGGCATGGACCTCGGCGGCTCCGGCGGCAATCTACGTACTCCTTCCTGCTGCCTCGGCAAGGCCCGTTGTGAATGGAGCTGCTACGATACCCAGGCAGCCTGCCATAACATCACCATGACCTACCAGGACGAGTTGCATCGTCCGGCATTCCCGTATAAATTCAAGACCAAATTCTCAGGATGCCCCAATGACTGTGTTGCAGCCATTGCCCGGTCCGACTTTGCTGTTATCGGTAACTGGCGGGATGACATCCGCATCGACCAGGCCGCAGTAAAAGGCTATGTTAATGGCGACCATGCCGCCAACGGCGGGGCGCACAGCGGCCGCGACTGGGGGAAGTTCGACATTCAGAAGGAAGTTATCGATCTCTGTCCCACCGGTTGTATGTGGATGGAAGGCGATGCGCTGAAAATAGACAATGCTGAGTGCACCCGCTGCATGCATTGTATCAATGTACTGCCAAGAGCCCTCCGCCCTGGTAAAGATCAGGGCGCATCCATTCTCATCGGCGCCAAAGCTCCCATCCTTGACGGCGCCCAGATTGCAACCTTGGTTATCCCCTTCTGCAAGATGGATCCGGAAAATGAGTTTGAGGAATACAAGGACCTCCTGGAGAAATGCTGGGATTGGTGGATGGAACATGGCAAAAACCGTGAGCGTATCGGTGAATCCATGCAGCGTATCGGTCTCAACAACTTCTTGTCCATTATAGAAGTTGAGCCTATCCCGCAGCATGTCAAGGAACCACGGTCTAATCCTTACGTGTTCTGGAAGGATGAAGAAGTTGAGGGTGGTTTTGAGCGTGATGTGAAGGAATTCAGAAAAAGACATGCAATGTAGTTTCTGAATAATAATAAATTCAGCGTCTTTTTTTCAGACTCGATTTATAAGGAGGTTAAAAATGGGTTACGATCCGGAAAATCCGATGAAGGATAGAATAACTGATATTGGTCCGCCACATTACGAGCAGTTCTTCCCGCCGGTTATCAAGGAGAACTATGGTAAGTGGTTGTATCATGAAATTGTGCAGCCCGGTGTTCTGGTACACGTCAGTGAGACCGGCGCGGAATGTTACACGGTGCGCATTGGTTGCGCCCGCCTCATCAGTGTTGATATGGTACGCGATTATTGCGAGATCGCAGACAAACATTGCGACGGTTACCTTCGTTTTACCACCCGTAACAATGTGGAATTTATGGTTGACAGCAAAGACAAGGTGCAGCCATTGCTGGACGATTTGGCCAAAAATGGCCAAATGCCGGTCGGTGGAACGGGCGCTGGTGTAACCAATATCGTCCACACCCAGGGCTGGGTTCATTGCCACACCCCGGCAACCGACGCTTCCGGCGTGGTCAAGGCGGTCATGGATGAGTTGTTTGATTACTTCACCAGCATGACCCTGCCTGCCCAGGTTCGTGTCGCTCTGGCCTGCTGCCTGAATATGTGCGGCGCGGTGCATTGCTCCGATATCGCCATCCTCGGTGTGCATAGGAAGCCGCCGCTCATCGACCATGATGTTATTTCCAGCGTTTGCGAGATTCCGCTGGCCATCGCCTCTTGCCCTCTTGGCGCTGTTAAGCCTGCCAAGGGCACCACCACCACTGGTGAAGAGGTCAAGTCCGTTACCGTGACGGTCGAGCGCTGCATGTTCTGCGGTAACTGCTACACCATGTGTCCGGCCATGCCCCTTGCCGATCCTGAAGGTGACGGTATCGCCATCCTGGTTGGCGGTAAAATCTCCAATGCACGGTCAGCGCCAAAATTCTCCAAACTGGTAATTCCATTCCTGCCCAACACTCCGCCGCGTTGGCCGGAGACTGTTGCCGCAGTAAAAAATATCCTTGAAGTTTACGCCAAAGATGCTAATAAGTATGAACGTGTTGGCGAGTGGGCCGAAAGGATCGGCTGGGAAAAATTCTTTGAAAAGTGCAACATTCCGTTCACTGAGAAGAGCATTGACGATTACCGTCTGGCCTATGATACCTGGCGGACCACGACCCAGTTCAAATATACAAGCCATATAAAATAAAAACCATTACCAAGGGGAATTAGCATGGCTGATATGGAAGAATTAAAAGCACAGATCCTTGATTTGTGCATGACATCCAGAAAACCGCAACTGTATCTCAAGGACATGCATAAAAAAATTAAAGACGCAAAACCCCGTGAGATCAAGAATGCGGCCAATGCTCTGGTGAGGGATGGAAAGCTTGAGTACTGGTCCAGCGGCAGCAGCACTATGTATGCTGCAAAGGGCCGCGGCCAGTCTGAAGAAAAAGATTAGTACCATTTCAGAGTCTTTTCGATAACATTTCAATGCGAATAAAAAGTGCAGGGAGTACTATACTCCCTGCACTTTTTATATATTGAGGGCTCGGAAAACGAGAGGTGTTTGGTTGTCAATAGAGATTCTGACAGGAATTTCCCGGAACTCGGTTCGCAAGAATGTATAGTTAACAAACCATCTTTTTGAAGCATATCATATCCAGGGAACATGCAGGAACTTGAGCCCATCAAAAGATTCTATTCACTTCTTCAGGAGCTGGACCACACCTTTGTCAAGGTAAAGGAGGATTTCCAGCAGGAAGTCCGGTGTCAGCCTGGATGCGTCGATTGTTGTCACGCCTGTTTTGATGTCAGTTTAATAGAAGCTGCGATGATTAGTTATCATATTCAAGACAGCAACAGAAAATCAGCACCAGCCGGATTCTCTGCAAGGGCGCAGGTCGCCAAAAAGGCGATAGAGAAGAAATTACAGGAGGTTCCCGGGGGGGTGAATTCGGAACAGGTTCTTGAGGAGCTTCCTTTCTGGCGGATCAGGTGCCCCCTGCTTTCGGAAGAAGACAGATGTGAATTGTATCAGGTAAGGCCGATTACCTGCCGAATCTATGGTTTGCCAACGGCCATCCGGGGCCAAGGCCATGTCTGCGGCCTCTCAGGTTTTGAGAAGGGAACGCAGTATCCAACCGTAAAACTAGATACCGTCTTTGGGTATCTGCAGGATCTTTCCCGCAGCCTTGCATCATTGTTAGGCGACAAGGCCCTTCTACTCTGCGAAAAGCGATTTTTTATTCACGAAGCGATCCTTATGGATCTTCCAATGCCAACACAAACTGCTTCAGTTTTTTCCACCCTTCAACCGTAAAGTTCCTGTTCAATGGCTGCGGCCTTGTCTTCAAGTTCTTTCGCTATTCTTTTGTGGCCGTAATTGGCATGAATCGACGCTGCTGTCAGGTAGGCATCTTTTCCTTTTTCCTTGTCATCCATTTCACAATACAAATCACCAAGTTGGGTAAGCATGTCAACGGTTAAGCCGGGATTTTTCCATTCAGAGAAGGTGTCAAGCATATCAAGATAAATCTTGAGCGTTTCAGTGAGCTGTTGTTGAGAACGGTGGCACTGCGCCATTTTTTTCTGCAGCGACAGAATGCTGGCAGGATCGTCCAAGCGCTCACAGATATCAAAAGCACGCAGGTACAGGTCAAGAGCTTTTTGGTACTCCTCCCTTGTCGTGCAGATGTCACCCAACTTATCACAAGCATTTGCGACGCCGTTTTCATTGTTATTCTGCTCAAATCCTATTAAGGCATTGTGGAAGGCATTTGCCGCCTGTGGCAGATCTTCATTATCAAGGAATTTCTTGCCGGTATCATAATCTTCCTGGGCAGGGTCTTTGGGGGTATCGTCTTTTTCATTATTTACTTCTTCAGTCATGTCTTTCATTTTTGCAGATCTCCTTCTTCTTTTATAAGGCGCAAGGCTTCTTCGGCCTGTGCCGCAACAGTTGTCTTGATTGATTTGCCATCTTCGTAGATAGTTGCCTCTGCCTGGTCGTCAACCAGTTGCTCCATACCCTTTTGGAATTCACCTGCCCTAATCCGGCCAAATAGGCGCACTGTAAGAGCCCGGATGACCGCATTCTGGTGATTAAGAAACTGGCCAAGGCCGAAAAAAGGGGTGGAGCGGATGAGAGCAGGGTCGTTTTTGGAAATTGTCCCGAGGGCCCAGAGAACTTGAACGTAATTTGCTTCATCTTCAAGATACTTGAGAAGATGGCGAGAAAATGCGCCGAATATATCCGGACGTTCTCCTAAAATTGAACCAATGGCTTCGAGAAGGCCCCAGCTTGATGAGGCGGAATCGGAACAGGAAACGAAAAGGCGATGCAGGAGGTCGCTCACTGCTCCGGGCCGTCTTGTTGCGAATCGTGCGCAAACCTTGCCAAGGACGTGAGCGGTCTGCCAGCGGAGATTATCATCCGGTGTGTACAGAAGTCGCTGGATGAATCGCAAAGTCTTGATATCATCAAATAACAGATCGACAAGGGCGTCTATATCACTCTCTTCTACCATCTTTTTGACGGTTTTCTTGTCAGCCCGTTTCTTGGTCCGTTTAGGATCCCGTTCCGGTTCTATTTCCGGGGGATGGAAGCCCTTCTGATGGCCGGCTTCACCTGTGCTGTTTTTCGCGGTCAAACGCTGGGCGATTTCTTTAATGTCTTTATGGAGCCGGACAAAAAAGAGCACGCCTTTGACTTTTCTGCCATCCAAATTCCCTTTATCAACGACCTGGTGCGTAATTTCGTCATAATTATCAACCTGGCCGGTAAGATAATCGGTCTCGGGTATCAACTCCCAGGTCAGATCCCAGTCATCGTTACAGGCGTAAACCAGACATTCCACCATGGCGGCGCCCAAGCTGAAGCCGGTAGGGTCGCTTACATATACGGCGCCGCACTCGCATTTGCCTAACAGGAACTCACCAACTTGCCGGTTTTCCGGATAACGGGGCTTTCCCACGACCTGGCCGCAGAATGGACACCAAGGACGAACTGTGATATCTGAACGTGGCATGATTATTTGAGTTCTTCCTCCAGCGCTGCCATGAACCTGGGATCAACGGCATAGCCCAGTTCCTTAGCTTTGTCAGCATGTTTTTTGGCATCCTGGAGGTCTTTGCTGTAAAAAAGAGCCACGGCAAGATTGTTGTGCGCCATGCCAAAGTCAGGTTCGAGCGCTACGGCCTGGCGGCCTGCAGCAACAGCCTTCTTGAAGCTGCCTGCCATTATTTGGGCCGTGGCCAGATTAACCCAGGCAGTGGCCATTTTCGGGTCATGTCTGGTCGCTTCCGTATGGGCAGCCACAGCCTTTTCGGCATTGCCTTTGTGTTGCCAGATGAGACCAATATTCGTATGGGCCTGGGCCAGGTTCGGGAGGACATTCAGTGCAGCTTCATTGGTTGCCATGGCCTTATCCAGGTCGCCTTTTTCAAAAAATATGGCGCTCAAGTTAATGAGGCTTGTGGTGGAGAGCGGATCAATCTCCAGCGCTTTTTCAAACTCGGCAATAGCCTCATCCACCCGGCCGGCTTTGCGATAAACAAGGGCGAGGTGGTGATGGGCCGATACTGATTTTGGTTTATCAGCAACTTTTTTTTCAAGCTCTTCAATTGTTTTTGAAATGTTTTCCTGCAAATCTTTATCAGACATGGTCAATTCCTCTATTAATAAGCGGTTAGTTCTGCCGCTGATGCCGGCATTTACGTTATCATTTTGAGAAGTTAGTTTCTATCCGGAAACACCCTTTATCACCAATATTCGCGTTTCGCCTGATGCGGATGCAGAGAGGACTCGAATCTGACGCGCAACCACGGGTTTTCTAGAGCTTGACGAAAAATTTCCATTTTCGAAGCGAAAACAATCTATTCCGGCATCCGCAGAATCTTAGACTTTCAGGATGGGAACGAGTTAGCGATGATCGTGTTTCGGGGTCAAGAAAAGTACCATATCGGGATGTGTTAGTCAAAAAAATTGGTATGGGGGAATAAAAAGAGATCTTCGCTCTTTTAATAATCTTCCCAAACGATGGGTTTACGATTGATTTTGTACGCAAAAAAGTTCACTGTATCTCTCTCTGCTTGACATAAACCGATAAGAAGTGGTCATCTTATATGACATTTTAAGGAGTACAGAAATTGTATTATGGATAGCAAGAAGAAAATTGTGGGTAATCGTCCGATGGGAATTGTTGTGGCCGGAATGGGGGGAGGTTCCGGTAAAAGCATTGTGGCTGTCGGCTTGTCTGCAGCCCTTTCCGCCAGGGGTATCAAGGTTATTCCTTTTAAAAAAGGGCCGGATTATATTGACAGCGCCTGGCTGCAGCTTGCTGCCGGGAATCCCTGTTATAATCTTGACCCTTTTCTGATGACGATCGATGCCCTGAAGAGGTCCTTTTATGGACATGCCAGGGCTGCGGAGATGGTTGTTATTGAGGGGAACCGCGGCCTGTATGACGGTGTGGATTTGCAAGGAACATACAGTACGGCAGAGCTATCCGTAAGCCTTGGACTGCCGGTGTTGCTTGTCGTGGATTGCACCAAAACCACAAGAACCGTGGCCGCCATGGTTCTTGGCTGCAGGGAGCTGGACAGCAGGGTTGATATCAGGGGCGTGGTGTTGAACCGGATTGGCACCGTGCGGCACGAAAATATTGTCAGGCAGGCGGTGGAACAGTATACCGCCATTCCTGTTGTCGGCGCCTTTCCAAGATCTGCGAAGGATGTCTTTCCCCAAAGACATTTAGGGATTACACCCAGTGTCGAACATGACGGAGCTCGAGACGCAGTGGCAATCCTTGCACAAAGGGCGGAAAAATATCTCGACCTTGACCGTTTCCAGGAGATCATGGCAGAGATTGCCATTCCAGAGGAAATAGGGCGATCAACAACTCCTGTTGCTGTTTCGTCGGATACTTCGGCTCTCCGCATCGGCGTGATCAGAGATGCGGCTTTCCAGTTTTATTATCCGGAAAACCTGGAGGCCTTGGAGTCTCTCGGTGTGAAGGTGATTGAGATCAATGCCTTGCAGGAGCAGGAGCTTCCTGAAATAGACGGACTCTATATCGGTGGAGGATTCCCGGAGACCAGTGTAAAGTACCTGGCTGATAATGCTTCATTCCGCAAATCATTGCAGGAAAGAATCGAACAGGGATTGCCTGTTTATGCAGAGTGCGGGGGATTGATTTACTTAGGTAAAAGTCTTGTGTTCGAAGGAAAGCAATTCCCCCTGGTCGGGATTTTTCCAGTAAAATTCGGCCTTGAGAAAAAGCCCCAGGCCCATGGCTATACAGTCCTGCAGGTAGATGGCGACAATCCTTTTTATCAGCAGGGGATTGAAATAAAAGGGCATGAATTCCGCTACAGCAAAATACTGGAGTGGCAGCGCGATCCGGAAAACTTGGCATTGCACGTCAAGAGAGGGGTTGGTTTCAGCCAAGGGCGGGACGGTTTGGTCTACAAGAATGTTTTGGCCCTCTACACCCATGTCCATGCAGTGGCCACCCCGCAATGGGCAGAAGGGCTGATGCAGAAGGCAAGGTCATACCATAAAGAGTGCAAGTGATTCTGCGTTTTGTGACCTTGACTTTGATCATAATGTTTTTGCCCCGCCGGGTATCAAATCCACCTTAATTATTACAAATTGCCTTTCCATGAAAAGGGAACTCCTAACCGTTTATATCAATGGATTTGGATGCATGCTGTATATTGCCCCTGGCTTGCGAAGGTTTATGACCTCTTAGGTTTCGTGCTATTCTTTCTCCTTGCAGGGAGCTTCAACCATCCTGACGAAACATCAAATTATAAATTTGTAAAAGTCTAAAATTTCTCATATTTACAATAACTTGTATAGAAAAGTATCAACTAACCCTTCCTTTTTAAATATATAAAATATGGTTATATTTAAGATAGAGAGCAGGGATTATTAAAGCTGATAAACTCGCAGAATGTCCATTCTAGGACAGTGAGTGTTTTTCCCGAAATGCTTCAAGGGTCAGCTAAGCAATTATTCTGCTCAAAGAGATGCGGTTATGAAAATACGAATGTTTATATTTGTAGCAATCATTGCATTGGCGTTTGCTCCTGGCACTACCAATGCTGTTGAATTGTTTTTGGACAGTACGATTGATTTTGACAAGGCAGGGAAAACAATTACCCTGCCGCTTTACAAAGGTATGTATGGCACTGACGCTGTTTTTTATATCATAACGGAATCGTCGGATCGTGACCTTGCCATGCATCTTGGCGTCAATTGGTCGCCTAAACTGGCAAATGCTCTTGGAACGTATGCAGTGCAGACTGTTCGTAAAGAAGGTCACACGGTCATTTTCAAGGGCACGGTGGATTTCAGCCCGATGCGAGTAGTCATTCCAGGGCCCAAGGGATTTCCTCCGGCAGTCGCAAAGCCGGGATCAATTGGCGATGCCAATTACACGCCGCTTATCACGACCGGTCATGGAGTGGTTGTGAATGCTCCTCAGGTAGCGAACAGCAGTGGTGTTCACGATAGCGTGGCCTACATTGATTACATAGCTATGCAAGTCACCCTTAAGGTGGTTAAGGGATTCTACCATGGCAATGAAATCTTTTACATCAGTACGGATGTATCTGACTTTGTAAATGCGGCGCTTGAGGAATCAACATTTGCGCCCAACATGAACGCAGCTCCCGGCATTGCTTCGGGTGATCCCGAAACATCGGCGCGGGCTGCTATTGTGCATATTGTTAATGGTCAGACCGGAGTTGGGAACACGGAGCGCCAAGGTTTGTCCTCGGCCGTTTTGGGTGAAGGTTTCCCCCTGAACGTTACGGAGATTCATCCTCAAAATCAGGGCGAGATTCCAACATACAGTCCTCTCTGGAATGTGCATCCGGCGGTGTGGACGTATGAGGCCATTGTAGATGGAGATCGTATCCTTCTCGACCACCATGACGATATTATCGACAAAGTCGAGACCAGTTTGATTATCAGCGGTGGCATGGGTCCTAAAAACCATGAGCTGGGAGGTTTAAAGGCGGCCGGGTTTATTGTGAACTGTCCGATTATGGCTTTAGATTAAAACCCTAGCCCAAATCATTAATAATCAGCATGGGGCTGCCTCGCTTTTGAGACAGCCTCATTTCTATTTATAAAAGAGGAGGGGTGGAAAATTTTTGCCTATTTTCTAAAAATGATTACTATTACGATGCATCGCATATATCTTCAAGATTTTCAGTCGAGTCAGATGTCTGGAACAATGGGCTAAACCTTTATGGCAGCCTCGGATTATTAAAGTGGCATATTAAGAAATAATCGAGATGAAAAGTGCGCCGGGTAAAGACACGAGTATTACAAATAGTATCCCATTGGATGAGCAATAAAATGATAATTTTACTTCCATTTGACCGGAATTCAGTTCTATTGAATCATTCACAATTCTCGACCATGGCCTGACTCGTTCATGACCCTTACAGGAGGTATCGATTGGACGATAATTCGCAAAAAGGTTTTGGGAAAACACAATCCAAAACCAACATACCAGCTAAAGTGCATCAATTCGAACAGGCGCTTTTGTCCCTTGACCGGTTGGCAGCCGAGCGCGTACTCATTGATTTGAGTGACTCATCAGTAACTCCTTCCCAATATGTTGAACAAATAATTGTCCCGGCTCTGGACCATATAGGTTCCGGCTGGGAACAAGGAGAAATAGCCCTTTCCCAAGTTTATATCAGCGGGCGCATTTGCGAAGAATTACTGGGTAAAATCTTGCCCTCCGGCAGACAGAGCCTCCAACCACATCCCAAAATGGCCATTGCTGTTCTCCAGGACCATCATCAACTGGGCAAACGCATAGTGCACTCTGTACTGCGGGCCAGCGGCTTCGAGCTAATCGATTATGGAGCTGGGATCACTGTAAATGAACTGGTTGACCGAATTAAAAGAGACGAAGTGCAAGTTCTCCTTATTTCGGTGCTCATGCTCTCATCCGCCTTGTTGGTTGAGGATGTGCGATTGCAGCTTGACAGGGCCGACTTAGACACTACGATAATTATCGGAGGGGCTCCTTTCCGCTTTGATGAAAACCTTGGGCAGGAAGTGGGGGCTCACCACACATGCCTTAATGCCACAGAGGGAGTAGAGTTGGTTACTCGTCTTGCAGGAATTGAAAAATGACCAGTACCTATATGACCTCCATGCAGCGGGTGCTGACCAGCCTTGGCCAAAAAGAGCCTGACCGCGTCCCCCTCTTTCTGTTATTGAGTTTGCACGGTGCAAGAGAGCTGGGCATGTCGATCAAGGAATACTTTTCCAAGGCTGAAAATGTGGTTGAAGGCCAGATGCGCCTGCTAACAAAATATCGCCACGACTGCATTTACGCCTTTTTTTATGCACCAATCGAAGTGGAAGCCTGGGGTGGTGAAATTATTTTTCATGAAAATGGCCCGCCGAACTCCGGCAGGCCATTTATTCACAGTTTCAATGATATTGAAACTCTAATGCCGCCTCATATAAGCCGGTCCGATTGTTTAGCCGAGGTGTTAAAAGCAATTACATTGTTGAAGGAAAAGGTTGGTGATGATGTGCCGATAATCGGTGTGACCATGTCCCCTTTTTCTCTGCCGGTCATGCAGATGGGATTTGATAAATATTTCGAACTTATGCATGATCAAAAGATATTGTTTGATCATTTGATGAGTATCAATGAGGATTTCTGTGCGGCATGGGCCAATGCCCAGCTGGAAGCCGGGGCAACAGCGATTTGCTATTTTGATCCGGTATCTTCTACAACCATAATCCCGCGCCAAATGTATCTTGAGACCGGATTCAAAATTGCTAAACGGACTCTTGCCCGGATCAAGGGACCCGCCGCCACTCATATGGCTTCCGGCCGCTGCCTGCCTATCATTGACGATCTGGCCCAGACCGGGACAGTAATCGTCGGCGTCAGTGTTCTTGAGGATTTGGCTGAATTGAAAACCGCTTGCAAAGGCAAGCTCACTATCCTGGGCAACTTGAACGGCATTGCCATGCGCCGCTGGACTGCAGCTGACGCTGAAGCCGCTGTTAAAGATGCTATCCTGAAGGCCGGTGCCAGCGGCGGCTTCATATTGTCGGACAATCACGGCGAAATTCCCTGGCAGGTACCGGATCATGTGTTGACCGCCATCTCCGATGCGGTCCATAAATGGGGGACATATCCCCTGAGCTGGATAAAGGAACATGGCTAAGAAACTGTGCCTGCTGATTTGTGAAAACTTCCGGCGTGAAGCAAAGGCCATTGTTGAATCCGAGCCATTCGACGATGTATCAATAGTCTCCTTCCCCTCGTTTTGTCATCATCGACAAAACAACTGGGACACCCTGGCACGAATAATCCGCAAACATGAAAATATGTGCAGCAGTATTGACATGATAGGTGGTTGCGTTTTTGACAAACTTGGCAAGCCGCCCAAGGCCTTGGAGGGCTGCCGCTGCCACAAAATTAACTTCTGTTTTGAGAAACTCGCCGGTCGCTCCACTATTGATAACTATGTAAAGAAAGGCGCTTATTTGCTGAGTCCCGGCTGGTTGTCAAAATGGCGCCGTTATCTTGAAGACTGGGGCTTTGACAGAATAACAGCCCGGGAGTTCTTTGCGGAAAGCGCCACCAAGCTGGTGTTGTTCGATACCGGGATTGATAAAAGGAGTGCGGAACACATTCGTGAATTAGCCGATTATGTTAATCGTCCATATGATATTGAACCAGTAGGATTAGATTATTTCCGGTTATTTCTAACAAAAATAATCTTGAACCGGCGCTTGGAAGAACAAAGTAAGGATCTCAGGGAAGTAGCAACAAACATGAGTCGGCATACGGCTGATTTCGCCATGATCACCGATCTGCTTGCCAAAATGGCCTTGTTGCGCACGGAAGAAAAGGTGGTTGCAGCAATTTTTGAATTATTCACCATGCTTTGCGCCCCAACCCGGTTGACCTATTTGCCAATAATCGACGGAGGACCGGGAAATATTATATCTTCAGCGTCGTCGCCCTCAACCAATGATGCTGAAATAAAGCGTCTGGCCAAGCTTAAAGCGGATTATGTCTGGTCTGAATCGGCTGATGGTTTTCTCCTTCGTCTCACTCATATGGATAAGACTGTGGGGTGCCTGGAAATCAACGGTCTCGCTTTTCCCGAGCACAGGAATCATTATCTCAATCTGGCGCTTTTCATCGGCAATGTCTGCAGCCTGGCAATAAATAATGCCAGGACATTTCAGAAAATCTCCCAGACCGAAGAGGAGCTGCAAAAGGCCCATGGTCAAATGGAAAATCGGGTTAAAGAGAGAACTGCTCAACTGGAACTTGCCCACGATCAATTGCTCCATGCCGAAAAACTCTCTGCCATTGGCAAGCTCTCCGCATCCATTGCCCATGAATTCAACAATCCCTTATTTGGCATACGCAACGTCCTTGATGGTATACGGAAAAGAGCGAATCTGGAAAAAGACGATTTTGAACTACTGGAAATGGCCTTGGAAGAATGTGACCGGATGAAATTTCTCATCCAGGATCTCCAGGATTTCAATCGGCCGACAAGTGGTGTGACGGCGCCAATGGATGTACACAAGACCATTGACAGCATATTGCTACTGGTCAAAAAGGAATTCCAGAATAAAAATATACAAGTGAAGAAGCATACGGCCGCCAAAATGCCGAATATTCTGGGGGTGGCTGACCAGATCAAGCAGGTTCTTCTCAATCTGCTTAACAATGCCGGCGATGCCATGCCGAAAAAAGGCGGCATAATTACCATAACCACTGAAGTTCTCGATAATGAAGTGGCAATCCATATTAAGGATACCGGCGTGGGCATAAAACCTGAGAACATGGCACACATATTCGAGCCCTTTTTCACCACCAAACCGAATGTCAAAGGCACGGGGCTGGGCCTTGCCGTGAGTTACGGGATTATCAATAAGCATAATGGGAAAATCGAGGTGGAAAGTAATCCCTGCCACGGCACTACTTTTTCGGTTATTTTGCCAATTGAGGAGGGGTGGGAAAATGACATTATCTCTGCTTAAGGCAGAGAGGATTTTGCGAAACAGGCAATTTTAGCCTTTACTGGTGCAACAAGCTATAACATGGAAGAGAGGCGTTATGCTTACGCCTTTACCATTGACGCACTCTTCCCACATCAAGATGAAGGAATCCGGATCTTGGGTAATACCCCACTCCTCCGCCACGGATTTTGACAGCAATCCTTCTGAGATCTTTCAGATTGCAGCCGGGTAGATATATGTCTATCGCCTTACCTCTTGTGTGAAGGCTTTTCTTGGCAACGCCTTTGCTCTGTTTTCTGAGGAGAGAGTTGGTCTTGGGTGACCGATACCCCGAGATAATATGGAAAGGTGTACAGGATTTCAATTTGGAGTGCAGCACATACAGGAGATCCAAGAGATCTGCATCAATGGATTTGACTTCATCCGTGCGGTGGTCGCGCAAGATGTGATTGAGCTGATCCAGCGCCTCCGGAACATAGGCGCCCTGTTGCCAATAGGTTGTCTCCAGGTTCTCGTTTGTGTGGTAATTATAAAGGGAGAGAGTCCTTGCCGGCGAAATAAAATTAGAAATAGATGCAAGAGCCTCATGAGGAACGATGCAGGAAGTAGCGGTCAGGATTCCCAGGGAGAGTAACCTTCTTCTGCTCAACCCTTGTCCCGGAATCTGTAATTTATCGTGCCCAGTAAATTGCATAGGTATCTATTTTTTCCTCCCGCCCTATTCGATAATAATCCTTATTATTTTACCATGAAACAGGAGAATGTTCCACAATAGAGTTAATCCAAGCTCCCAGTTTTTAGCTTTACCTCCAGATGTTGCCCAGGATATTATTCTTGCCCTGCCTGCCAACAAATTTATTTTTTCAGCGCATGGCAAAAAGTAATTGCATGTTTCGTTCAATATTTACATCGATCCGGAATACGTTGGGTGCAAAAATAAATAATCTAAAAAGGTTTCCCATTCGGTCTTCCGGTTTAGGGTGATGGCGGAACAATTTATTCCAATCCGGAAATGATATATGGCGGGGTAGGCGGTTTTTCCTGCAGCGCTGCCTCAAGCTGGGCATCACGACCGTAAATGTCATTACGAAAATGCAGTAAACCGCTATCATCCACCCATGCTGTTAAGTAAAGGATGTGAACATCAATGGGTCGAGAAACGGCGATGTTTAGTTTTTCCTTTTGATGTAAAGCCGCCACTATTAATTCTTCCGTCCATTGGGGGGAATCTTTTAACAAGAATGCAGCCAGTTCCAGGGGCTTATCGACTCGGATGCAGCCGTGACTGGATGTCCGGACATGCTTGTCAAAAAGCACTTTGTTGGGTGAGTCGTGAAGATATACGTGAAACCTGTTGGGGAACATGAATTTAATGCGGCCAAGAGGGTTTAACGGTCCAGGATCCTGGCGAAATCGGTACGGGAAATTATCACCTGTCAATAGCGACCAGAGAATGTTTTCCGGGTCTATTTCCTTTTCATGTTCGCCCCACCCTTGTATCACTTTGATGTTTTGCCTGAGCAAGTAATCGGGCGCTTTCTGGATTTTCGGAAGGATCTCTTCAATCGCAATGGAGTCAGGAACATTCCACTCAGGGTTGAGAACCAGGTAGGTCATTTTTGCACTGAATACTGGAGTGTGCCAGTAAGGTTTGCCCACCACGACTTTCATGGAAAATACTTCTTGGCCTTTTTCAACAACAGTACCTTTAAAATCAGCAATATTGACAAGGATATATCGTTCCCCCAGATCCCTTAAACTCCAGCGCAAGCGTTCCATATTGATAATTATCTGGCCGGCCCGCTTTTCAGCGGAAACATTCAGCGCGTTTCGGGTTAAAGGGCCGACGATTCCATCTGCGGCAAGTCCATGCCGCTTCTGAAACCTGAGAACCGCTCGCTTCGTTGTCTCATCAAAAAGGTATTCTGCGTCATTCTCGCCCGGTATCAGGTCGCCGGAGGCAATAAGTCTTTCCTTCAGCTCGGCAACAGCCTCGCCGTGGGCGCTCTTTTTTAACGAAATGGCGCCTGTAACTGTTGGCCATCCACCTCTGGCTATTATTTCACGGTGAAGGGCAAGAGCCTCGCGGAGCATGGCATAGGCGTCATGGCGAGGCATGAGGCTCCGCAAGGAATCTTTTGTGCGGTTCTCTTTGAGCGCCTTCTCAAGAACGGAAGCAACATCAACATTTCCTCGGTTGGCGAACCACTCTGCTTTTTTTGTTATCGGGTTTACGCAGCCGGCTGAGAATTGACATCCCAATATAAGAAAGGCATCTGTGAGCAGAAGATCCAAGTCGATTCGACTCTCCAGTTCAAGAACTGGAATTTTGATGGTGTTGGTTCGTAGTTTATCAAGGAGTGTATTGATTTTTTCAAAGTGATAGTGTTCCGGTATCAACCCCTCGTGGTGGGCTTCTTCTATGGAATCAATAAGGTCGTCTGCTTGGGTGTTCGGGCCGTTATTTCCATACCATGCTAGCTGGAAATTCCTTTTTTTATAGAATTTTTCCAGTACAACCGAGGCATGAATAAGTTCTCCACCGATTGTTAATTTAGGGGGGGTTCTCCCCCCGCTAAATCTTCCTTTTATAAACTCGGTAATTATCGAGGCTCGGTCCTGATCAGCATACTCTTCTTGAGCACGAACCTCTTGTATCCAGATCAGTGATACGAACAGACTAAAGAGAATTATTTTAGCAAGAACGTTTTTACGCATAAGATAGCAATTTCTTCAAGTTGGTGATTCATGTTTATTCGGCTACGGCTCGCGGTTTATGGGATAAGATTCCGATCCATCACAATAACCGCAGCATGATTTTTGTCCTCTACATAAAGGTGATAATTATCTCATTTTGTGTCAAGGACAATGATTTGCTCATCAATTAGGGCCAACATATCCTGCGACGGAGAAACGCTTACCGGATTGTATAATGCCAAGGTTGATAAAAATTAATCGGAGCGAAAAAAAATTTACCGCCTGTCAAAAGCGATATTTCACCATTTCACGTCCAATCTGATAATTGCATTGTTGAGCCAATAAAGAATTTCATTTGACTTTTTAGCAAGGGTCAAAATAACAAATAGGTAAAGTGCACATCTCTTTACGCGGGGAGAGGGAGATATTTTAGGAATCAAGCACGGAATCAGAACAGTATTTTTTGTTAAAACACTACTTCTAATAACGTAAAAGTTTAACAGGGAGGAAAAACATGCAAAGGGTATTTTGGCTTTTTATTACAATTTTCTTAAGCAGTTTCATGCTCACTTTCTTATGTTCAGCCCAAACGGCGCCCGTCAACACGACTGCGGATGGTGTGGCCATCAAAGGTTATGATACGGTCGCCTATTTCACCCTAGGCCGGCCGGTTAAGGGCAGCCAGGATCTGCAATATGAATGGCGGAACGCCAAGTGGTTTTTCACAAACCAGAAACATCTTGAGCTTTTTAAAGGGGATCCCGGCAAATATGCTCCACAGTATGGAGGATACTGAGCCTATGCGGTGAGCCGTGGGTCCACGGCTGACATAGACCCGAATGCCTGGGCCATTGTTGATGGCAAGCTTTACCTGAATTTTAACGAGAAAATCCAGAAAACCTGGGAAAAGGACAAGGGTAACCACATTAAAAAGGCAGATCAAAATTGGCCGCGACTTTTGAAAAAATAAGGTTGCAGCATACGGTTGCTTCTTTAGTGCAGTGTCTTCAAAGTACCATCTAGATAAGGAAAGGAGGGTGGAACTATGGTTGAGAATACAAACACCGATGCTTTACTGAGTCCGTTTGATATGGGTGGATTGACCTTAAAAAACAGGGTCGTCATGTCCCCCATGACCAGGTCGCGGGCCGGCGAGGTCCGTTTGCCGAATGCATTGATGGCCGAATATTATTCGCAAAGATCCTCAGCCGGGCTGCTTATCACCGAAGCTACAGTGATTTCGAAACAGGCCATCGGCTGGGCAAACACACCGGGAATATATTCGGATGAACAGAAGGAAGCCTGGAAAATCGTGGTCGATGCGGTTCATGCCAAGGATACCCCGATATTCCTACAGCTTTGGCATTGCGGGCGCGCTTCCCACAGCAGCTTTCACGAAAAACAAGAACTTCCGGTCGCGCCTTCAGCCATCAAATTACACGGTGATCCTATACATACTCCTACCGGCAAACAGCAGCATGAAAAACCGCGGGCCTTGGAAATTGATGAAATTCCGGCAATCGTGGAAGATTTCCGGAAGGCGGCGGAGCGCGCCAAAGCAGCGGGATTCGATGGGGTGGAGTTGCATGCAGCCAACGGCTATCTCATAGACGAATTTCTGCAATCCAAGACAAACCAGCGAACCGACCGTTATGGTGGCAGTTTGGAGAACCGTTACCGATTCCTGGATGAGATTGTCAAGGCGACCCAAACAGTCTGGCCGTCAAACAGGATCGGGGTGCACATATCACCGAACGGCATATACAATGATATGGGCTCAACTGATTATCGCGAGATGTTCCTTTATGTCGCAACACAACTTGACCAGTATGGACTTGCTTACCTCCATATCGTAGATGGTCTTTTATTCGGCTTCCATAATCACGGTCCGGCAATGACCTTGGCGGAATTCCGGGAAGTATTCAAGGGGCCGCTTATAGGGAATTGTGGCTATACAAAGGAGACAGCCGAAGCTGCCCTTAAGAACCATCATGCAGATATGATCTCCTTTGGCCGGCCGTATATCAGTAACCCGGATCTGGTTGAGCGTTTCGCCAACGGCTGGCCTCTGAATCCTGAGGCGGATATGAAGGTCTGGTATTCTTTTGACGAGGTCGGCTATACTGACTTTCCCAGATACGGAAATACCGGTTAACATTAAAAAAG